>CABSMD010000035.1 GCA_902478725.1 uncultured Clostridia bacterium | reverse complement strand
GTTTCTCATCTCCTTGATGCCGCCTAAGAACTTTTCGAGCTTTTCCATTTCGCCGCGAAGCTTAATGACCTCTTTTTTCGGCAACAGGTCAAAGGTGCCGTCCTCTTCCATCTTTTTGATCTGGTTCATCCGGTCGATCCTTTTGCGGATGGTCTTGAAATTGGTCATCATGCCGCCGAGCCAGCGGGCATTGACAAAGTACATGCCGACCCGTTCGGCCTCTTCCTTGATCGACTCCTGCGCCTGCTTTTTGGTACCGACGAACAGGATATCTCCCCCGTCCATGACGGTATCGCGTACAAACGCATACGCCTCTTCGATCTTCTTCACCGTCTTTTGCAGGTCGATGATGTAGATCCCGTTTCTTTCCGTGAAGATGTACTCCGCCATTTTCGGGTTCCATCTTCTGGTCTGGTGTCCGAAATGAACACCCGCTTCCAAAAGCTGTTTCATTGAAATAACTGCCATGTCTTACCTCCTGTTTTTTCATACCTCCGCCCCGGTCTTCCTGCAAGCAGGCCTTCCGGCTCTCGTGTGATCGCCGGGTTCGGCAACCTGCATCCAGTCGCGGGACGTGCGTACTTTTATTTGCCAAACTATGTTATCACAATTTCTGTGATTTTGCAAGTATTTTTTTCAATCCATTCCATACCCTATGATTTTTGAAACGTCACAGATAAATTTGCTGTTCCCGTCCTGCCCGCTTACCTCCTGATAAGAGGCAAACTCTTCCCCCTTGTAATTCTTCCCGCCCCAGCGGATGAGAAGGCTGCCTTCCCTTGTCCGATATGTGTTTTCATTCATCACAAACTGTGCTTCCGCCGCCGGGCTGCAGATCGAATATACCGCCGCGCCATAGGGAGGCGAGTCAAATTCATTACCACGCACACAAATGCAGCCGCCGTCGGTTGGATTTTCGATCCGCCATAAAAAGAGGTGGTGCCCCATCGGCTGCGGCCAGATTTCCGATCGGCGCGGCGGCGTCTCGTCCTGCATGGCAAAGCCCTCTCCGGCGCCGATACACCGGTTGTTTTCAAAAAAGACCTCGATCCCGATCCGGTCGCGCGCTTCGTAAGCTGCCATTCCGTAATTTTGGAAAAGGTTGTTCCGGAAGTAAACCCGCTTTGGCGGGCGGCAGTTTGCCGATCCCTGATGGGTCACACAGGAATCATAGATGTTATCGCAAATGTTGTGCTCAAAACAGCAATCCTGGGCATCCTCCCACATTTCAAACGCGTTTCCGAAGCGGATGTGCTGCTCCCGATCCCACACGCAGCCCCCGATAAATCGGAATTCACAGTTGCGCACCGTTACATCCTCACAGCATTGTTCGGCATAGCCGTGCACCCCGCTGTTTTGAAATGCCAACCCGTCAAAAACGACATGCCTCCTGCCGCTGGCCAGCATCCGGTCGCCGTACACCGCCGCTTCGATCTCTCGGTAAACCATCCCCGGATTTCCTTTTGAATACAGAAAGAATCCCTGCGGTCCCGCAGGCGGCGTTGCATTGCCCTCACAGCTGCCGATGGCGGAGTCATACCAATACCCTTGCTCTTTCAAATCCTCATACTGCCAAGCCAAAATACCGCAGCTTTCCCCGCCGTCAAAGACGACATTGCAGACCTCCGACCCCAGTGCGGCGGTATACTGCCAAATGTCCGGCTCCCGCTCCATCCACAGCTTTGGGTTGCTTACATTGACCGATCCGTAAAACACCGGCTTTTCCCCATCACCGTAAGCGCCGTATAAAATCGGCTTACCGGGCGCGCCGTCCGGTGAGAAGATGCCGCGGCGATACACGCTGCCGCGCCGGAACAGAACGGTATCACCCGGTTCTATCTTTTCTATCTGCCGGTAATCCGAAAGCGGCTCTCCTTCGCTCAAACCGCTGTTTGACGAACTGCCGCTCCGCGAATCGATATAATAGGTCATTCTTCCACATCCTAACAAAAATATTCTTACGGTTTATTATACTGCAAGTCGCTTGGCCTTGCAATCTTTTTATAACAATCAAAAAGGCCGCAGATAAAAAACTGCGGCCCTTTAAAAAAGGAGATGGAATCAGCTGTCTAACAAACGTCTTAAAACACTCACTGCTTGCGCGCGTGTGGCATTCTCCGCAGGGGCAAAGGTATCGGCTGTCATGCCGCTGATCAGACCTGCCCCGACCGCCTGTTCCACATAGGGAAGAGCCCATGGGGCGATCTTGTCCCGGTCCCCGAACGCGCCGAGCGGTCCGCCTGGTATCGTTCCGCCGCGGAACTGGTATGCCTTCACCAGAATAACCGTCATTTCCTCCCGGGTAATACGCTCCTCTGGTCGGAACATACCTTCATAGCCGCTAATCATCCCCACGGCCGCTGCTACCCTCACTTCATCCGCATACCAGCAGTCCGCCGGTACGTCCAGGAAATCGGGCGCTTCGGTTGCGGATAGCTCCAGCGCCCGTGTTACCAGCGCCGCAAATTCTGCTCTTGTGATATCCCGGTCCGGCTCAAAGGTGCTTTGTGTAACACCGGAAACGATCCCACGGCGATACATCTCTTCAATATCCTCCCGCGCCCAGTGTCCGGCGGTGTCGGCAAACACGGGTGTTTGCATAAATTCTCCCGTGCCGATTCCGGTAATATTGCCGGCGCCGCTGCTGTTCCCGATTCCGCCGCCGTTTCCATTGCCATTCCCGCCATTTGTTGGAAGAGGCGCATAGGTCGGGGAGGGCGTGTTGGTTTCCTGTTTCTGCGAAAGCTGAACTTTATAAGTAAGCGTTGTTTTTTTGTCCTGGGCGGTCACGGTAATCAGCACCGTTTGATCCGGCGACTCCGCTTGAACGATGGTTACAGTCGCATTGGGGTCTGACGCGGTTGCGGTAACCTCCCACTGGGCGGCATCCTTTGCTAATGTATATTTATACTCCAGCTTGCCAGGTTCAAACCGCGAAACGCTTTTGCCATTCACCCGAATATCCGCCAATGTTGCGTCCGTACCGGGGACAAACGGCTTGCCGAATGCCAGCTCCCCGCCGGCAAAGGAGAAGGCTTGCCCTTGTTCCACGATTTTGGGGGTAATCTTTGCAAGGCTCCCGTTCTCTATGGTATAAGGCATATTCAGCGTATCGGACACCGTAATCTCCATGTCAACCCCGGCCGTTTTGATTACAAAGGCCGTTGTTAAGAAGGAGTCGGCGCTCAAGGCATCCAATTTTTCAAATAACAGGCCGTTCAAGTCCGTTCCCGCCGGCAGGGCAAAGACCACGTCTGTACCATTTAGCGTGGTATGAATAACGGTATCCGGCAGTGGTTCTGTTGTCACCAATTGGAACCGGTCTGTTTCTTTCAGGGTAACCTCCAGCCGTTTCAAGCCCGCAGGCACACGCAGCTGGTCAGAAGCGTATGCAACCGATGTGACCTGCTCTGCCTTAAAAATCTCAAACGCATCCAACAACTCTTTTGTCAGCGCGGTAAAGTCTGCCGCGCCGCCAGCCTGCTCCTTTGCGGACGCAATAGCAGCGGCAAATGCATCACGGGCATTTTGAGGGTACTGTCCCAAGCTGGTTCCGGTTTCGCTGCCGTCGTATTCCTGTTCCATGGAACCCAGCAACCGTTCAAGGGATTCCCGGCTGCCCACCGCAAAATAGGGGGCGCTGGTGTAGGTCTGCCCTATGTTTCCACGGTCGTCCGCCGGAATCACAGCCACCTTTACAGAAAGCAGGTCGTCGGTCAAAGGCAGGGTTGCGCCCTCGCCAACCTGCCGGTAAGCGCCGCCGGCAGAATCGGAGGCCAACCAAATAATCTTGGTATCTCCCTCCAAATCTCCTTCTGCGTCCAGATAGCAGTAGCTTGCCGTTAAAGCATCCTCTCCGGATGTGATCTCTATCGATTGAATCACCGGCGCTTGGTTTTGGATCGCCTGACGACCCATTTGGGAAAATGGGATATAAGTAAAATTGGGGGACTTTTGCCGGATCACGGCATAGGCTTCGTCCGTCAAAGCCAGATTGCCGTTTTCATAATCCTCGAAATACTTGGTGTAATCCTCATTTGGCTTAGTAAACAAGGTGTTGGTTTCTTTCTCTCCGACGATATGGATGTCAACATAATTCGGCATAGAAACCCGCCAGCACATCGCTCGGTCGTAAGTCTCATCGATATAGAACACAGCGTTCTGGCCGAACACATTGGGAATGTATCCGATGGTTTCCGGATTCTCGCACTGCTTCAGCCAGGGCCACCTGTCGTAATAGTGCTGGTTTCCCTTAATGGTCATCCAGGTATTATGAAATGTTTTATCCACCGATCCGTTTCGGCTGTAAGTTCCCGCAACGGTCTGGCTAAACTGGTCGGGATGCCAGTCCGCTACAAAAAATACCTCTTTCGCGTCCAGCACCACGTTGTTTCTGGCGATGTTGGCAAAGCCACCGTGGAATTTCATGATCTGGAGCTGGCTCATGTTCTTTCCAAACACGTTTCCGAATATTTCTGTATCGCAGCTGCCGTCATCGCTGAAAATGCCGTTGGTGGGGTTTCTGACCTCGGTCATGCTGAGGGGGCAGTCGTGAAAATAATTGTAGCGGATGATATTGCCGTGGTCCGCCAGGCTCCTGCCCGTGTAGATGATCCCCATATCCGCCGCATTGCTGACAACATTGTGAAAATCGTTGTATTCTATGATGTTGTCCACCCCGTGGAACAAGATAGCCAGATGGGGCGCGTTGTAAAACTCATTGTGGCTGACAATGTTTCCTACACCGTCTAAATCCACCCCACAGGCGTAAGTGGTTTTCAGCAGGGAAAAATCATGTACATCATTATTTTTTGCATAATTTCCGGCAGGGGTAATCGTCTGTTTGTCGCCGCCGCGCAGAGTGATCGCACCGGCGCCGCAGTTGTAGATCTCGCTGTCGGATATCCCGTTGTTTGTTCCGTCATACACCAGAAACCCGATCTTTTCCATGGTGTTGATGCTGCACTTTCTCACCTGGTTGCCGGTGCCGCCGGTCATGGTAATGCCGTTTTGCTTCCCGCCGGTGAATTCCAGGCCGTAAAACTGCACATAGGAGGTATTCTTCATGGTCACCAAATCAAAATCGGCGGAGGCCATCTTAAACACAGGCTGCTTCTTATCCGTCTCATAAGGATAGAAATAAAACTTCCTCTGCTGGCGGTCAACGTACCATTCCCCCGCTTCGTCCAGTTCCTCATAGACATTGTAGATGCGGAACGGCAGCCCGTCGCCGCCCAGGTAACCGGAATCTGTCCCGTACAAGAGATAGGTGGAGGCTTCGATCGTCTTTTCCTGCTGGTTCATCGTCCCGTAGAAGGCTTCGGCATACCACTCATACCGCCAATTGCCAAACCAGATCATATCCGGCTGGTTATAGTTCCAGAGGTCGGATCGGTCGGTGGTAAAGGACATTTTGGAATACCCCGTACCATTCTCGGTACTTTCCGGCTGGCCGGCCCATCTGGTACAGAAGCCTCGGTTGATGGTTTTCGCCCTTGGCCATTGGGAGGAGTCGTCCGTATTGGGCCAACGGACCAGTTTAAGCACCTGGTTATCAAAAATAAATAGCGGAGAAGCGATGGTAGAATTCCCATCGGTGATAGGGATCTGGTCAAACTGGTCTAGACCGATATTGTCAAAATCCGCCACCATGACCTTATCTTTAGCGGCCTCATCGATCAACCGGTCGCGCATCTCTCCTTGGACGTTGGAAAACGCCGAAAAATCGATCAATTTCCCGCCGGACAGGGTCACCTTTTCATCCTGGTAGGGACGGTAGGTAATCGGCGCGCTTTCGGTTCCACTGTCCAAGTATCCGTCCAGCGTAAAGGATTGGGTCAAAAAGTAGGTGCCACCCCGCAAATATACCGTAACGCCGCCCTCCGGCATCATACCGGAGCTTTGGTAGCCCCGGATGGTATCGCGGGCTTTTTCCAGCGTCGCGAAGGGATGCGCAAAGCTTCCGTCACCGGTGTCGTCACCATCCGTTGCTACATAAAGCTGTCTGGGGCCGCTGGCGGAACCCTTTGTGCTCATAATAACCGTAATCCCCAAAAATCCCTCATACCCCACAAAGGACAGAGGAGTGGAAAAGAACTGGTCATCTGTAAGGATTTGCATCTGGTCACCGATGATCACGGAGGCGATGCTGTATCCTTCCAGCGCGGTTACGGAGAACAGGTCTTCCTCGGCGGCGTCAATGGGTTTTCCAGCCTCGATCTCCTGGCTGTTCAGGGAAAAGGAGGCTCCTTCCTTGCAGTTGACCTGAATTTGGGTTTTCTCGCTGCCGACCGGATAAAAGGAAACATTGTCCAGCATTGCGCTTTTGCGGTCCTCTGTCGCCGCGCCGGAGCTGTCCAAAATCAGAAAGATTGCCCCGTATAAATCGTCCAGTCCCTGCAACCAGGTTTGGTAAGGCGCTTCATTCTTTGCAATGACCGCGCCGCTGGTTTTGTCTGTCACGGTAACCAAAAATCCTTCTTCGTTCATCTTGATCTTATAGTTGAGCCATTTTCCAAGATAAGCGGCAAATTTTTCTTTGGTCAGCAGGGTGCTCTTGTTGTTCAGTAAAATCCCGTTGGTCGCAGTAAGGGTAAGAAAACTGCCCCGGTCTACGCCCGAACCGTCCGGGTTGCAAAAATAGGGCTGTATGTCCAGCTTCGCGCCGCCCTCTTGTATTTGGGCGTCAAAGGAAAGGATGACGTTATCGTGCGGAATATGCGAGGAAAGTGCAACACCGGCCCCGATCTGTTTAGTATCCGCATAGCCATACAAGGCCAAGTAGTTCCCGGCTTCTCCGGATTCAATCACGGCAAGGGAGTTATCGGTGCCGTCTCCCTTCCCGTAAATTCCCATCGTCCCGCCGGGGACTGCCAGCGTCCCAGTTCCAGCGATATCGAACATTCCCATGCCTGATTGACCCTTGTCACCGGGGGAAAAGCTCTCAAAATCTATATTGCAGGTGCCGGGAGTGGAGTCCTCCTCCGGTTGGAAAACTACTTCCAAAACCGCGCTTTTTGCCACCGGCAACGTAGCGGTAAAAACGGTTTGCTTTTCATCCACTTTCAATGCCTGGCCGTCATAAGCAATTCTTTTGATAAAATATCCCTCCCCCGCCTGTACGGACAAGGCGGCACTCTCTCCGTCAACCTCCGCCGCCTGGCCGTTTTCATAGGCAACGCCATTGATATCGACCGAACCTGCGCCGGATTTGGAAACAGTAATCTCGTTTTTCTGCTCCGTTTGTGACAGAACAATATTGTCAATTCCAAAATAGTCCGCCGTATTCCCTGGTGTGAAGTAAAACTCAAAGCCATACAGGTTTTGTCCAGTGGTTTCCGGCAGGGTCAGCCCGGTTTTGTTGTCCAGCACCGTTCCGTCTTTAGTGCTCAGCTGGTAGGTATAGGAACGGCTCTCCAGGTCGATTCCCAGGGTATAGGTCACCCATTTGCCTTTGATGCTGTCAAATTGGTAGGACTTCTGTGAACCGGACGGGGTGTACAGCCAAATCGAGCCATAATCCGCAATCCAATCAATGAGTTTGGAGACCTCCTTTGTACCGTTCGAGTCGTATACAAACCGCAGGGCGGCCTTGGTGCCGTCAGCTGGCATGAAAGCGTCGAACGAGAGGGTAAGGTTGGGAGCCTTAATCGGATTGTCCAGCACAAAACCTATGTAGTTACTCTCCGCCCGCACAGCACTCGCCAGATATTTGTTTTCATTTTCTTTCAAAATCGTGACGTGCCCATTATTCGCCGTGATGTCGTTGACGGTGCGGTATTTCCCGCCCACTCCCATCTTCCCGCCTGTGATGTCGGTCTGTGCTGCAAAATCAGAGTAGCCCCTGTTGTCGGTATCATTGTACCAGCCCAGGCTCCAGACGTTTGCATTTTCCGCAAAGGATTCAAAGTCAGCCGAAAGCAATACCTGAGTTGTCGTCCCGGCCAGAACGGGGAGTGTCCACACCGTCATAGTCAAAACCAAAAACAACAGTATCCACTTTTTTTTCATGAAAAAACACCTTCCTTTTAAATTATTTTTTACGCAGAGAAATATCCGCCTGACGTATTACCAGAAAAAAGGCCTGAAAGAACGTTTCTGCCGAAACCTCCGTGCCGATTTGGACATTGCCGTTATCCGTCGGCTTCCAGTAAGTCCAGCCGAATTTTGGGCCGGGGGATAGCTCCACCTCAACCTCGCCGGGGGAAAACCGGCAGCAAGAACTATCGGTTACGACCACAGCTGCCAAGGGATCATGAAAGGTCATACGATGCACCTTGGCAAACCAAACTCTGGCAAACTCCCTAGCAGGCTGAAAGGCATGATACGCTTCCAAACAGTCTACCGCTTTCTGCTGGTTCAAGGTTAGAGGAAGGGTAACGTCCAGCCCCACGCACCGAACCCTTTTCCCCCGTTGGAATACGATCTGCGCCGCTAAGGGGTCGCATTTGATGTTCCATTCCGGTTGTGATGCATTGGTGTAAGGCTCCAAAAACCAACCGCCCATGATGACCAGCTCCGCCAGCAAGTCCGGTATTTCCGGGTCCAGGTTGAAGAGTACGGCAATGTTGGTCAAAGGTCCAATTGCAATCAAAGTGATCTCTCCCGGATTTGCGCGGATGGTATTGATCATAAACCGGAACGCTTTTCCCTGTTCGAAATCACAACGGTGCTTCCAGCGTTCCAGCTGTACCGCCTGCTCTGCGTTGGATTGCGGCACTCCCGTCAACGAGGTTTCACAACCCGGGTATATCGGCGTATCGCAGTACCCCATGTGGCGGCAGATGATGTCAGCCATGCGGCTTCGTTTTTCGGACTCGCCTGAAACGGTTGTAATTCCCATCACCTCAATGGCCGGGTCCGCCAACAGATAGGTCAAGCACAAGGAGTCGTCAATATCCACGCCGATGTCCGTATCCAGAATTATTTTTTTTGCCATTAATTTTTTGTCCACCTTTCTGATTTTGTCCTTACGTAATTCTATTTTATCGTATAATAACAATCAATTCTTTTTTTATTTGTGTCGGTTTTTATATTGTTTGTCCTAATCCAACCTCATTCCGTTCCGTTTTTTTAAAAAACGTGGTATACTAGAATCAATGGCAGAATGTAACGAAGAAATAGGAAGGAATAAACTAGTAAGGATGGGGGCAGAGGGTATGCAGTGTAAAATGAAATATTTTTGGCACGCACAGCGGGACAGCGACAACTATGTTACGCCTCATAAACACCAATGCTATGAACTGGTTTACTATAAGTTCGGTTGTGGCGTCAGCCAAATCGGTTCTGAAAAACAGGAATATTCAGACAATTCCATTGCCTTTTTTCAGCCTGGCACGGTGCACGACGAGACCCACTGGAACAACAGTGATATTACCTGTGTCGGATTTGAATTAAAGGATTTTACGATTGATTTGGCAAGCGATATCTATCCCTTGGGAGAGGATAAAACGGTGTGCCGGCTCAGCCGGGAAATGTTAGAAGAGATGCGGGAACAAAAGCTGAATTATCAGGCGATGCTTTCCTTAAAGATCAGCGAGACCCTTTTGCTGCTGTCCCGTTTGAAGGCAAAGCCGGAGCGAACCTGCAAGGATTTGAACTATATCATCAATTACATCCGTGAAAACTACGACCAAAAAATCAAGCTGAGTGATATGGCGAATGTCTGTGGCTACAGCTACAGCCATTTCAGACATCAGTTCAAGATAAAAACAGGAGTATCGCCACAGGATTTTTTGATTTTACGCCGTTTGGAGGAAGCAAACAAAATGCTGCAAAGCAGTGATCTCAGCCTGACCGACATTTCCTTCCTCTGCGGCTTTTCCAACAGCGCGCAATTTTCCAGCATGTTCAAAAAGCACTATGGGCTGTCCCCCCTCAAGGCGAGAAGGGCGGGAAAGTAATTGCAGCGTCTGAAGCATAAAATGCCTAAAGTTAACCCAAAACCAAAAGCCCAATGAAGATCGCCAAATATGGCAATTTCATTGGGCTTTCATTATAATTATCCTGCGCGAACATTCCTTAAAGCAGGCATCCCGCGCCCAACAGAATAACACAAGCGCCTACAGCAGCAAGATCGGCAAATGAAACAGAAAAGTGGAGGTATCCAGACGATTGATCGCGATTGCCAAATCCCCGAAGTTCGGCCGAAATCGCGGCACTCTCACATTTTTTGACCGACGAAACCAGCAAAGGCACACAAAGGGGCAGGATAAGGCGAAGCTTCTTGACGGGATTTTTCGTGTCAAAGGCCACGCCGCGCGCGGTCTGCGCCTCGATGATGGCAGACATTTCATGGGAAAACACCGGGATGAACCGGACTGCCGTGGTGAGCGCGAAGGCATAGCGGTATGGAATTCGAAGCTGCTGCACCAGCGCACCGGTCAAATCACCCATACGGGTCAATGAAAGCAAAAGCGCAAGCGGCATCGTCGCTCCGATCAGCCGCAGTACGAGCAGTGTGGAAAAGGCCAGCCCTTTGTCGGTAATGCTAAAGCCAAACGGCAGATCCAGCAGCACGTTTCCGCTGCGGACAAACAGGATTTGCAGCACAAACAGGAAGATTCCCAATTTCAGAAGGGTCTTGAGCATGGAAAGGGCGCGTCTACCGATACCGGCATAGGCCGCCATGATCAGGTTCAGGCCGATCATGGATAGCGCAAACAGGATGCTTTGGCTTAAAAAGCAGGCCACGCACAACAAAAGCGCCATCAGCAGTTTGACCACCGGATTAATCCGATGCAGAAAGGTGTTCCCGGGCGAATATTCCAGCATTCCTTTCATAGCACAGCCCTCCCTTCCAGGTAATTTTGCATTTCATTGACATTGTACACCCCGGCGCATCCGCACCGGCCCGCAAGCTCCACGATCTGGGGCGGCTGCAGCTTGGCACGCGAGAGCAACGCGCGGTCACACATGACAGCCCGGCAGTCCCCGTCCGCCAAAACGCTTCCCCCGCCGAGTACCAGCACCCGCCCAGCAAAATCAGCCACCAGTTCCATGTCGTGCGACACCATAATGACCGTGGTTCCCGCTGTTTGCAGGGCGGCAATCTGCTCCATAATCATCATGCATTCCCGATAGTCCAGACCTGTGGTTGGTTCGTCCAACACCAATACCTGCGGGCCAACCGCCAGGACAGAGGCAAGTGCAAGCATCTGCCGCCTGCCACGGCCCATTGAAAACGGATCGGCATCCGGCGCAAAATTAAACTGCTTTATCATCCTCTCGCAGCGTTCCTCCGCCCGTTGAACACCAGCGCAGTGCAGGCTGAACAGAATCTCCTCCCGCACCGTGTTTTTACAAATCTGCACATCGGGATTCTGAAACAAAAACCCTATCTTTTTCGCGAGCACACTTGTTTTTGTCGTTCGAGTATCCAGCCCGTCTACGGTAATGCTGCCTGCTGTCGGTTTCAACAGGCCGTTCAGCAGCTTCAAAAAGGTACTCTTACCCGCGCCGTTTCCGCCGATGACCGCCACAAACTCTCCGGAGGCAATCTCAAGATTTATTTGGTTTAGTATGTTTTGGTCTTGATAGGCAAAACACACCTGTTCATAGCGGATCATATCACCGCCTCCATTCTGCCACTGGTTTGCAGAATCTCTTGTACCATCCGTTCGGCTTGCGCCATGCTGGTGGGTATTTTGCCGTTGTATAACCCAGTGGTTTGCAGTCTGCGCGCCAAGGTCACAATGCGTGGACAATGCACCCCGGCGCGCTCTAGGGCTTGGCCATCCGCCGCCACCGCTTCAACCGGGCCGTAAGCGAGGAGGGTACCGTCCAGCAGCACCGCCATATGCCGGACATACTCACACAGCAGGGCAATCTTTTGCTCGACTATAATGATTGTGGTATTGAATTCCTCATTTAATGTTTTCAACATTTGAAAAATTTGTATACTACTGTAGGGGTCGAGTTCCGCAGTTGGTTCGTCCAAGATCAGCACCTTCGGCAGCAACGCCATTGCCGCGCACAGCAGTACCTTCTGTTTTTGCCCGCCGCTTAAGGTATTGATAACACGCTGTTTCAGCTCTCCGATCCCCGCCATATGAAGCAGGGAATCCATACGGTCTTTTGCCTCACGGTATGGTATTCCATAATTTTCCATTCCAAACATAATTTCATCCTCTACCACCATGGAAACCATCTGGGCATCGATATCACCAAAGACGCTCGCCGCGCTCTTGGCAAGCCCGGACAACGGAGTTGTTACGGTATCCTGCCCATCAAGCAGCACCTCACCGTAAAAATCGCCGGAGTAATGGTGCGGGATCACGCCGTTCATGGCATAGGCAAGGGTCGATTTGCCGGCGTCGCTTGCGCCGGTGATTCCAACAAAATCCCCCCGCGGGATTTTTAGGTTGATCTCCCGCAAGGCAAAATTTGCAGCGTCCGGGTAACGGAAGGAAAAATCTTTGATCTCAACCATTGCTCTCTCCCGCCTTTCTCCTGCCGCGCCCAAGCGCGATTTGTAAGGGGATATAGAGTACCTGCACGATGACGGTATTCGCCACCGCCGTACCGAGCACAATCGCCAAAAATACCGCCATCGGCATCGGCTCCACCGACGCGCCGGAGTAAAAGGCCAGGTACAAGCTCAGGATGAACACCATACCGCTTATCAGGGTACTGATAAAGGTTCCGATTGCAGGTTTGAGCGAAAAACGTTTGAGATCAAGCGGAATCCGCACCAGAAGCGCCATACAGACCGCACCGATCGGCTCGCTGATCAGATTTACATAAGGCGTTCCCGGAAAGAACTGGCAGACCGCACCGGCAATGATACCGATGATCAAAGCCTCATACACCTTAGGACGGATCAGCAGGATCGCCAGGCAATACATCGCAATGATAAAGTTCGGTTTCAGACCGGCCGAAAACATCGACCCCACAAAAAACTTAAGCACCGCACCCGCCGCAAGCAGCACACCCACTAAGATCACATCCGCCGCCGACAAGCCTTTTCTTTGCTCCTCGATTACCACTCTTTTTTCCATAACAAAAAACCTCCTACTAAATTTTAGCAGAGGTTGAATAAACTTCTTCTTTGATACGGGCATACCCATCACTCGCTGTACCCCATATTCTCTCATCTCATCTACTCTCATCTATTCTCTGCTCTGCTGATTTTAGAATACCAGATATTTTGAGATTTGTCAATTTAAAATTTAAACAGAAAACGAATTCATCGTCGCATGGTTTCTGGGAAAAACGCCATACTAATGACGGAGGTGCTTTTCATGTCCTATGTAAACCCCAAGCTTAGACGGGAATTTGAATCGGTGCCGATTGAAATCAAAAATGAAATTTTAGAGGCCGGCGCGGTCATCCAGACACTGGAGGATTTGAATCGCTGGGTAGAGCTGGCCAAAAAACGCGGCAACTGCTGCGGGGATTTGTAAGGACACGCCGGATTACCGGCGTGCTTCTGCGTGTCGATAAAGTCGACACGCTCAAAAAAATGCAAGCATTTTTTTGAAAACTGGTCGTAGAAAGCGCCGCCGATTCGGCTGTGCGGAAAGGTTCTGATGCCTTGAACCGTCGGGCTTTCCGATCCGCTTCGGCGGAATGAATCCGCCTGCACGAACAAGCATGGAAACTCTTCGTTTCCATACCTTCCGCTTGATAAAGTAGTTTCTTCGATAGTCAGAAGCGTGCCGGATTACCGGCGTGTCTGATCTTTCTGTTTCGTACGAATGTAGACGAAAAACAATTCGGTTAAGATGCAGGAAATATCATCCCTGTCATCCATGCCGCAATCCAAAAAAAGCTGGTACAAGCTGCTATCCTTTTGAAGCAAGTTGTTTCGTATGCACATGCCCAATCCATAATGGCAAAGGTAGATGTCTGAATAGTCCATTTCTAATAATTGCTTTAAGGCTTTGGGTCCTAACTTATTTTCTAGCTTTGCTAAGCTATTTTGAAGCTCAACGAAAAAATCCATAATGATCACCTCTCTTCTATTTTAGGACAAATAGTCCTAAATGTCAATAGCTTATCCTTAACTATTTTATAATTATTTTGGTGATAGATATGAAATTACGGATCAAAGATTTACGCGAAGACAACGATTATACACAAGAATTTGTTTCCAGATATTTGCTATGTGATCAATCCCTCTATTCAAAATACGAAAGAGGAGAAAGAGAGATTCCGTTGCAATTGGTCATTAAACTAGCGAAACTGTATCATGTCAGCGTTGACTATCTGGTGGGCCTTACGGATATTCCGGAGGCTTATGACCGTCAGGTGACGCAGTCGGATAATTTGGAAAAATACGTAAATGTAATCGGACGAAATGTGGCATATTACCGGGAAAAGAAACAATTAACGCAAGCTAGTCTTGCTATGCAGGTAAATACATCACCGGCCTATATCAGTCATATTGAAGCGGAAAGCATTGACAGTGTTCCTTCCCTTTATATTTTGCTCCAAATCTGCACAAAATTAGGAATCGAGCCACATCAATTATTTATCGATAGAAAAATCAAGAAATAATTTTCATGACGGCGGTGAGAATATGTACGATTTTGGGCTGTTATTGAAAAATCTGCGGATTAAGGCGGGATTAAATCAGACGGAATTAGCAAAACGACTCCAAACAAGCAGGGCTACTATTTTAAGTTATGAAAACAATGTAAACACACCACCGCTAGATGTCATTAAGTCCATGTCACTGTTCTTCTGCGTATCAACGGATTATCTGCTGGGACTGGATAAGCAAAACCGTTTATTGGTGGAGACCTTAACCGACGATCTGGCAAAAGCTCTTGGTTTTTCAATCGAATGGTTATGTGGCGAAGGAACTGATCTTGAAAAAAGTTTATAAACCCTATATAGAGTTAGTGGTGATGGCATTGGACAACTATATGAAGTATTATAAGTTAATGGGAGACAATATCGCTTATTATCGGAAAAAGAAACATTTGACCCAACATGGCCTTGCAATGCAGGCAAATATATCACGGACTCATATCAGCCACATTGAAGCAGAAAATGTTGATAAAGCCCCTTCACTTGATATTCTATTTCGGATCTGTGATATTCTTGTAGTCGAACCTTATCAATTATTTGTAGCACATGAAAAGGAAACAGGGCATTAGAATGATAAAAATGATGGTAGACACAGGAAGATGTGTCTACCATCGTTTTTGTTATATTTCCGGAATCTCGATCTCGATTTCCCGATTGACTGCCGCAGATTTCGCGATACCGTCGATGATTGCCTGATTGTACAGAATCTGGCTGCTCGGTACCGGCGCCGGGCCACCCGTCTTAATGGCATCCAAGAAGGAACGGATCTTTTTGTGGAACAGTCCAGGCCCTTTGTTCTCGATAATCGGAATGACCGTCTCCACCTGCTTGCCCGCTACGTCATGATAAATCTTCATCGGGCCGCCGACCGTGCCATTCCAGCAGTCGGTCGAAGGAATCCGAAGACCCGCTTTTTTACCCAAAATGATGGTGTCTCCCGGTGTGTCCAGATGCATCGCCCACGCAATTCTGAAATCAAGGATGATGCCGCCTTCCAGACGGATAAACGCCGCAGCAAAGTCATCCACATCAAACCGCTTTGCATCTGCCTCACCCTTGGGATTCAAGGTCGGGCTGACGCCAAAGAAGTTGGAGGTATAGCCTGTTACGGTTAAAGGCTTGGGATAACCGATAGCATTGAGCACCATATCCAGCGAATAGCAGCCGATATCGCCCAACGCGCCGATTCCGGCGGTTTTCTTCTCAATAAAGGTACTGCCGGGAATACCACGGCGGCGGCCGCCTCCGGTCTGTATGTAATAAATTTCGCCAAGCTCGCCGGACTCTACGATCTTTTTGATCATCTGCATGTTTTCATCCAGTCTGGGCTGGAATCCAATCGACAGAATCTTGCCGCTTTTCTTCTCCGCGCGCATAATCTCAACCGCTTCTTCGGTGGTGACGCACATCGGTTTTTCAAGCATAACATGGATACCCTTTTCCAGCGCATAGATGGTACACTCTTTATGCGTCGCGTTGTAGGTGCAGACGCAGACCGCGTCCAGTTCTTCCGCATCGATCATTGCCTTGTGGTTCGGATAGCAACGCACATTTTCCACGCCGTATCTCTTGAAAAATTTCTCTGCTTTCCCCTCGATCAGGTCAGCTCCTGCCACGATGTCCACATCGGGCATCTCTTTTAAAGCCTGCACATGGGATTCCGCAATCCAGCCGGTTCCGATAATACCGACCTTCAGCTTTTTGCTGGTATCGATCTCGGCTTCCTCCGTCTGCTGCTGGAACTGGTTCAATACTTCATCGCCTGTCTTTGCCATACTTAACTCTCCTATCCATTTATAATTTTTGGCGTTTTTCACGCCAGAATTACCGCTTATTCATACAGCTTAAATTTGGCACAAAGTGATTTTACACGATCCGCCGCTTTTGCCTTATTGCCCGCAAAGTCGGTGAGCGTCAGAGAAATAATCTCCGCAATCTCCCCCATCTCCGCCTCTTTCATGCCACGGGTCGTCACCGCAGGCGTACCGATTCGCACACCGCTGGTCACAAACGGGCTTTGCGGATCGTTCGGGATGGTGTTTTTATTCACCGTCACACCGATCTCGTCGAGCATATGCTCGGCCTCCTTGCCGGTTAGGTTCTGCTTGCGTAAATCAAGCAGCATCAAATGATTGTCGGTGCCGCCGGACACCAGGTCAAAGCCTTTGTCCATCAAGGCTTTGGCAAGCGCCGCCGCATTTTTGACAATCTGCTTTTGGTAATCCTTGAAATCGTCTCGCAGCGCCTCGCCAAAGCAAACCGCTTTCGCCGCAATCACATGCATCAACGGTCCGCCCTGAATACCAGGGAACACCGCTTTATTGACCTGCTTTGCATACTCCTCTTTGCACAGGATCATACCACCGCGCGGCCCGCGCAGGGTTTTATGCGTGGTCGTCGTCACAAAATCGGCGTACTCCACCGGATTGGGGTGTAAGCCGGCCGCCACCAGACCCGCGATATGGGCCATGTCCACCATGAGGTAGGCTCCTACCTTTTTCGCAATCTGCGAAAAACGCTCAAAGTCAATGACGCGCGGATAAGCACTCGCGCCCGCGATAATCATTTTCGGCTTGTTTTCCACCGCTAACTGCTCCAGCTTATCGTAATCGATACGATGGGTTACATCGTCTACGCCGTAAGGCACGATGTTATAATAGCTACCCGACATATTAACCGGGCTGCCATGGGTCAGATGCCCACCATGGGCAAGGTTCATCCCCAGCACGGTATCACCAGGCTTTAAAAAGCCGAAGTAAACGGCCATATTGGCCTGCGCCCCGGAGGGCGGCTGAACATTGGCATGTTCCGCCCC
>CABSMD010000034.1 GCA_902478725.1 uncultured Clostridia bacterium | reverse complement strand
GAATTATCCCGCATGGCCAAATTGCCCTCTGGCTCAAGTGAGTCGGCGGTGGTGCGCAGCTATCTGGATTTGATTTTAGAGCTTCCGTGGAATAAATCGACGAAGGAAAATGCCGACTTGGAACGCGCCCGGAAGATACTTGATAACGACCACTATGGCCTGGAGAAGGTGAAGGAACGAATTTTAGAGTTTTTGGCTGTCCGTCAGCTTTCTCAAGAACTGCATGGTCCTATTCTGTGCCTTGTAGGTCCGCCGGGAGTGGGAAAAACCTCGATCGCAAAGTCAGTTGCACATGCCCTAAACCGCAAGTATGTACGGATGTCGCTCGGCGGCGTACGGGACGAGGCGGAGATTCGCGGTCACCGCAAGACCTATATCGGTGCGATGCCGGGCCGGATCATCAACGCCCTTCGCCAGGCGGGTTCCAATAATGCGATGATACTTTTGGATGAAATCGACAAGATGAGCAACGATTTTCGGGGCGACCCGGCCTCCGCCATGCTGGAGGTGCTGGACGCGGAGCAGAATAATACCTTCCGTGACCATTATGTCGAGGTGCCGTTTGACCTTTCGCATATCATGTTCCTGACCACGGCCAACAGCCTGGATACCGTACCCGCGCCGCTGCTCGACCGGATGGAGGTCATCGAGATTTCCGGCTATACCGAGCAGGAAAAAGGGAAGATCGCGGAGAAATATCTGATTCCAAAGCAGCGCAAGGTACATGGGCTGACGGCGAAGAATCTTTCCTTTGAGAAAAGGGCGGTCAGCGATATTATCAACTATTATACCCGTGAATCAGGCGTGCGAAATCTGGAACGCCAAATCTCTCGCATCTGCCGGCGGGTCGCCAAGCAGATTGTCGGGAATGAGAAAAAATCGGTCAAGGTCACGTCCAAGAACCTAGAAAGCTATCTTGGGGTTAAGAAATACCGTTATGACACCATCAAGGAGAAAAATGAGGTCGGCGTTGCAACCGGTCTGGCCTGGACGGCGGTCGGCGGCGTGACGCTGGCGGTCGAGGTCAACGTGATGGACGGCAGCGGCAAACTCGAACTGACGGGCCATTTGGGCGAGGTGATGCAGGAATCCGCCAGGGCCGCTATGAGTTATATCCGTTCCAGGGCAAAGGAACTGGGGATCGAACGGGATTTTTATAAAACGAAGGATATTCATATCCATGTTCCGGAGGGGGCGACGCCAAAGGATGGACCCTCCGCCGGTATCACCATCGCCACTGCGCTGATTTCGGCTCTTTCAAATGTCCCTGTGCGCCGCGACGTCGCCATGACGGGAGAAATTACTCTACGCGGTCGGGTGCTTCCGATTGGAGGATTAAAGGAAAAGTCGCTGGCTGCTTACCGCGCAGGTATCTACCACGTACTCATCCCACAGGAGAACGAAAAGGATTTGGAGGAAATCCCAAAGAGCGTTTTGGAGAGCATGACCTTTATTCCGGTAAGTGGGATGGATGAGGTGTTGAAAAACGCGCTTGTGGTGGAGGTTGGCGGCAAGCTGGAAAATGACCGGCCTTTTCTTCCCTTGAAACCAGAGATAGACGACCGGCCAGAGGCACGGCAATAGTAAAATAGAATGTTGAGTGTGGGGTTATTATGAATGTAAATCAAGTCGAACTGGTTATATCAGCAGTGAAAAAAGCACAGCATCCCAACGAAAATTTTCCGGAGTTTGCCTTTGCCGGACGGTCGAACGTAGGGAAGTCTTCCCTGATCAACCGCCTGGTCAACCGCAAAAAGCTGGCGCGTACCAGCAGCAGCCCGGGTAAAACCGCCACCATTAACTTTTACCGGGTGGAAAACAAGCTATTCTTTGTTGATCTGCCCGGTTACGGGTATGCTAAGGTTTCTTGGACAGAACGGCAGAAATGGGCGGATATGATTAACGAATATCTGCAGGTGCGCCGTCAGCTCAAGGCGATGCTTTTGCTAGTAGACGCACGCCACAAACCAACCAAAGACGACTGCACGATGTTTGAATGGATCCGTCAATCCGGGCTTGAGTATCGTGTTATCGCCACAAAATCCGATAAAATTTCAAAAACCGCTGCACTGGAAAACAAACAGGTGATTTGTGAAACGCTTGGCGTCGATGATGAGGCCAGGGTAATCCTGTTTTCCGCCAAGACCGGGCTGGGACGGGACGAAATTTGGGAGTATGTAGAGAAATGGTTATAGTGGGGGTTACGGATGGTTTATGTGAGATATGAAAAGAACGCGATAGCAAGCTATGGGGTTTTAAAGGATGGCCTTATCAACAGGGCAGATGGCAGAATCGGGGAGGAATGTACCCTTACCGGAGAGGTTTGCCGGTTGGAGGATGTGAAGTTGCTTGCCCCCTGTGAGCCTTCCAAGGTTGTTGCGGTCGGCCTCAATTATGCCGATCACGCAAAAGAGATGAAGGAGCAGATACCCTCGGAGCCTAAGATTTTTATAAAACCGGCGACTGCTGTGATCGGTTCTGAGGATGTGATCCGGCGCCCAAGCTCGGAACGCGTGGATTATGAGGGAGAGTTGGCCATCGTGATAAAGAAGAGTGCCAAAGACGTGCCGGTTGAACGGGCGCTGGAATATGTGTTGGGCTACACCTGTTTAAACGATGTGACGGCACGCGATCTGCAAAGCCGGGATGGGCAATGGACGCGCGCGAAGGGGTTTGATACCTTTTGCCCGATCGGACCGGTCATTACCGACGAAATCGACCCAAATAACGTTTCTGTTCAAACCAGATTGAACGGGGAAGTAAAACAGGATTCCGACACCTCGCATTTTATCTTTCGAGTGGAGGAGATGATCCATTTTATTTCCCATGTAATGACCCTCCTGCCGGGCGATGTGATCACGACGGGTACGCCATCCGGTATGGGGCCGATGCGGGATGGGGACTGTGTAGAGGTTTGCATCGAGGGGATCGGTACACTGCGCAACTACATGCAGAAATAAGGCTTGACAAATCGGGAATTACCATGTAAAATAAGGATAATTGCAATGACGGGGAAGAGTAAGGCGCGCAGGCCTCCCAGAAAGAGGGTATCTTGGCTGAAAATACCTTCATGTACCGGCACCAGAAAGACACCTCCGAGCAGGCTGGCTGAAACCACGGAAGTAGGCTGGCCCGTATTCCGGCGTTAACGGGCTTAAGCAGGTATGCATAGCATACAAGCAGGGTGGTACCGCGGGTAATCTCTCGTCCCTCAGGGATGAGAGATTTTTTGTTATATTTTGATAGGAAGAAGGGATTATTCATGATCGCCCCAAAGGGAACAAAGGATGTTTTACCCTCCGAAATAGGGAATTGGCGTTATATTGAGGATAAGATACGGGATCTGTGCAGACGGTTCGGATACGCAGAGATGCGCACGCCGGTGTTTGAGTATACCGAGGTATTCGAGCGCGGCGTCGGGGACACGACCGATGTGGTGCAAAAGGAGATGTATACCTTTTTGGATAAGGGGGGACGCAGCATCACGCTGCGGCCGGAGGGAACGGCTCCGTTCGTGCGTTCCTTTATCGAAAACCATTTGTATGCCGGGCCGCAGCCGACTAAGCTGTTTTATATCACCTCCTGCTACCGCTATGAAAAACCACAGGCGGGGCGGTTGCGTGAATTTCACCAGTTCGGGATCGAGACCTTTGGGGCAGCTGGGCCTGCCATTGATGCAGAAGTGATCTCGTTGGCCAATGAACTGTTTCATGAGCTGGGTGTAAGGGACTTACAGCTTTATATCAATTCGATCGGCTGCCCTGAGTGCCGGACAGAATATAACCGGGCGCTGCGGGATTATTTTGAGAAGCGTAAGGAGGGGCTTTGTCCTGCCTGTCTGGAACGGCTGGACAAAAACCCGCTTCGGATTTTGGACTGTAAATCACCGGATTGCCAAAAAATTGCCGAAGGTGCGCCGGTGATACTGGATTACCTGTGCGGGGCGTGTGACGAACATTTTGTCGCGTTGCAAGACTATTTAAACACAATGGGAATAGAATTTAAGATCAACCCTAACATTGTACGCGGATTGGATTATTATACCAAAACGGTGTTTGAATTTGTATCCGACTCGATCGGCGCGCAGGGGACTGTGTGCGGCGGTGGCCGTTATGATGGATTGGTAGAGGAGCTTGGCGGCTCACCCACGCCCGGAATGGGTTTCGGACTGGGCCTGGAACGGTTGCTGTTATTGCTGGAAAGCCAGGGAATCACTCTGCCACAGCCGGAAGGATTACAGCTGTTCCTTGCGACCATTGGGGAGAGGGCAGAGCAGAAAGCGCAGCAGCTGTTACTGGAGCTTCGTCGCGCGGGCGTTGCGGCGGAAAAGGATTACATGCACCGCAGCCTCAAGGCGCAGATGAAGTATGCGGATAAGTTAAAGGCCGCCTACACGATGGTATTGGGCGACGATGAGATCGATAGAATGCAAGCCAATCTTAAAAATATGCAGACTGGAGAACAGACGCCGGTTGAACTGGGGTCGCTGGTGGAATATCTGATAAAAGAAGGGAAGGAAAGATAAATGTTTGAAACAATGGAGAATTTTAAAAGGACGCATATGTGCACCGATCTGTCCGTTACAGATGTCGGAGAGAAGGTGATCCTGGCCGGCTGGGTGCAGCGCAGGCGAGATTTAGGAAGTCTAATTTTTGTCTGGCTGCGGGATCGTACCGGGATTATCCAGCTGACCTTTAACACCGACAACGACCCGGAACTATTTCATAAAGCGGAAACTCTGCGGGGCGAATATGTGATCGCTGTATCCGGCACAGTCGCAAGACGGGACGAGCACAACATTAACCCGGAGCTGAAGACGGGCGAGATCGAGGTGTTGGCGGACGAACTCCGTATTTTAAACGCTTCCGAGACCCCGCCGTTTGAGATTGAGGAGGATTCTGACGTAAAGGACGAGCTTCGCATGAAGTACCGCTATCTCGATCTGCGCCGCCCGGACGTGCAGAAGAACATCATCCTGCGCCACAAGGCTGCGAAAATCATCCGTGATTTCTTTGATGAAAACGGATTTTTGGAGATTGAGACACCGATGCTGATGAAGAGCACGCCGGAGGGGGCGCGCGATTACCTGGTACCCAGCCGGGTGCATCCGGGCAAGTTTTACGCTCTGCCGCAGTCCCCCCAGCTTTACAAGCAGCTTTTGATGCTGTCGGGGATGGACCGGTATTTCCAGATTGTCAAGTGTTTCCGCGACGAGGATTTGCGCGCCGACCGCCAGCCGGAGTTTACCCAGGTGGATATTGAGATGTCCTTTATTGAGATAGACGATATTATAGACCTCAACGAACGGCTGTTAAAAAAGCTGTTCGGCGATATTCTCGGCGTGGAGATACAGACGCCGTTTTTACGGATGACCTATGCCGAAGCGATGGAACGTTACGGTTCCGACAAGCCGGACATCCGGTTCGGATTTGAGCTTTGCAACATTTCCGACTTGGTGAAGGACTGTGGATTCAAGGTATTCAGCGGTGCCATCGAGGCTGGCGGGAGTGTCCGCGCGATCAACATTGATAGCGGCGCGGCCCGGTTTACCCGTAAGGAAATTGACGCGCTGGGCGAATATGTTAAAACCTATCGCGCCAAAGGGCTTGCCTGGATGGTGATTGAAGAGGAAGGCGTCCGCGGGCCGATTGTCAAGTTCCTACAGCCGGAGGAAATCGACGCGATCAAGGAGCGCACCGGCGCGAAGGCGGGAGATATTCTGTTTATTGTTGCGGATAAGGACGAGGTCGTATTCGACGCGCTGGGAAATCTGCGCCTTGCGGTCGCACGGCGGTTGGATATTCTCGATCCGAAGCAGTTCAACTTTTTGTGGGTAGTGGAATTCCCGCTTTTGGAATACAGTGAGGAAGAGGAACGTTTTGTTGCAAAGCACCACCCCTTTACAGCGCCGATGGACGAGGATGTGGCGCTGATGGACACCGATCCTGGCAGGGTGCGCGCCAAGGCGTATGATATTATATTAAACGGCTCGGAAATCGGCGGCGGAAGTCTGAGGATCTATGACCGTGCATTACAGCAGAAGATGTTTGACCTGCTGCATCTGGAGCGCGGCGAGGTGGAGGCCCGGTTTGGACACCTGCTCAATGCTTTTCGGTTCGGAGCACCGCCGCACGGCGGCCTAGCGTATGGTTTTGATCGGCTGGTTATGCTGCTGGCGGGCGAGGAGAGCATCCGTGAGGTTATGGCGTTTCCAAAACAGCAAAATGCCTCGGAGCTTATGACCAACTCGCCAAGCGATGTGGAACAAAAACAGCTTGATGAGTTGCATATCGCTCTGGTTACGGAGGAAGCAGACGAAGTGAGGATTTGTAAAGAGAGTAATTAACTACGAATGAAATTCATCAAATGAATTCAAATGTTGCTCCTTTGTGTACACTGCTATCGTTTAGAAATTTTTTTGCACCGGTAGTTTGATCGGATGGAGGGGTTGTTATGTTAAAATTCGGAATAGTTGGCGCGGGTAGAATAGCCACAGATCACGCAAACGCTCTTCTGCTTCACACCGGGTGCGAATTGGCTGCTGTTGCCGATATCCATTTAGAACGGGCGGAGGCGTTGGCAAAAGACAGTGGGGCAAAGGTTTATTCCGATTATAAACTGATGTGCAGGGAAGAGGATCTGGATGCGGTTATCATAAATCTTCCGCATTACTTACATTGCGAGGCGGCCGTATTCTTTTTAGAACACAAGGTATGTGTGATGGTTGAAAAACCGATGGCCATGAACGTTAACGAGTGCAACCGGATGATATCCGCATCCAAAGAGTCAAATGCAAAATTGGCGGTTGGACATTTGCAGCGCTTCTTTCCCTGTTACGACGTTATCAAAGAAATCATTGCAAGCGGTAAATACGGAAAACTCTGTATGTTTACTGAGGTCCGGAATATAGATTATTTTACCGGACGCCCCGAATGGTTTTTGGATAAAAAGCGCTCCGGAGGCGGGATTACGATGAACTTCGGGGCGCATACCCTGGATAAGCTGCTATATGTTACGGGATTACACGTCAATGAAGTGTTTGCCAATGCAACCAATTTATTGGACTGTCATTCGGTTGAGGCGTGCTCTCAAATCCTTTTACGTATGGAGAACGGAGTTTCTGCACAGCTTACCTATTGCGGCTGCCATGTTCCAGCGGCTTATGAAACGGTTTTTTATTTTACAAACGGAGCCGCAAGGATATCCGACGGCAGGTTATGGGTAAGCGAAAAGAATTTGTTTATCGAACAAGATGTACCCGGTGACACAAAAAATGCAATCTATGACCAGTTATGTGAATTTGTCAAATTTTTGCATGGCGAAGAATGCAACATAGCCACTGCTGAATTTTCGAAAGAGATTATAGAAATATTGGATCGTATCTTCTTCAGTATAGAACAAAATGCGTACAAGGCGTGAGCTTGAGGCAGTAGAATTAACAGTTTGTTCACACAATTTTAGGGCTATTGTGGTAAGATAATGTCTGGAAAAGACAAATCGGAGGGATCGTATGATTGAGATTAATGGCCTTACCAAGCGGTATGGGAAAAAAACGGTGCTGGATCACATCAGCTTTCGGGTGGAGAAGGGCGAAATTCTGGGCTTTTTGGGGCCGAACGGCGCCGGAAAAACCACTACAATGAACATCCTGACCGGTTACCTCTCAAGCAGCGAGGGGACGGTTACGGTGGACGGTTTTGATATTTTGGAGCAGCCATTCGAGGTAAAAAGGCGGATTGGATACCTGCCGGAGCAGCCGCCCCTTTACTTTGATATGACTGTCACGGAGTACCTGTCCTTTGTTTTTGATCTGAAAAAGGCAGAGGGCAACAAGCAGGAACAGATTGACCGGATCTTAAAGATGGTATACATTGACGATGTCAAGGGCCGGCTCATCAAGAACCTGTCCAAGGGCTATAAGCAGCGGGTTGGGCTGGCGCAGGCCTTAGTCGGCGATCCGGAGGTGCTTGTGCTTGACGAGCCGACGGTTGGATTAGATCCAAAGCAGATCATCGAAATACGGAATCTAATCGGCGAGCTGGGAAAATCCCATACCATTATTTTAAGTTCTCATATTTTGCCAGAGATCAGCGCAATCTGTGAGCGCGTGATTATACTAAATAAAGGCAAAATTGTAGCCACAGACACGCCGGACATGCTGTCAAAAAAGATGATCGGCAACCGCTATTTGCTGCGCGTTTGCGGCGGGAGGGAAGCGATAGAGGCAGTATTATCAGAAATCGACTCTTTGTCTTTAACCGAGTATAGCGGTGTTTCCGAAGAGGGGACGCATGATTTTGAAATCGTGTTCTCTGACGTTTCTACCGGACGGGTTAACTTATTCTACCGCTTGGCTGAGCGAAAGTTACCGATGGTACAGCTGCGGCCGCTGGATATGTCGCTGGAGGAGGTATTTTTACGTGTGACAGAGGAGGCCTCGGATATTGCCTCGGATGAAACAGAAGATATTGTTGAAATGGAGGAGGAAAACAAATGAGTGCGATTTTTAGACGGGAATTTCAGTCCTATTTTCATTCTGTGATCGGCTACATATTCATCAGTGTGTTTTTGGTGTTTGCCTCCTATTTCTTTTTGTTTGCCAATATCGCAAGCCTGTCTTCGGATATCCGCAATCTGTTTTATAATCTGATTACCATTTTGGTTTTTCTGATCCCGATTTTGACCATGCGCTGCCTGTCGGAAGAACGGCGCTCCAAGACCGATCAGATCCTTCTTACCTCGCCTGTGTCGGTGCGTGATATCGTGCTCGGCAAGTATTTTGCGGCGCTGTGCGTATTTCTCATTGCGATCGCCTGCACGCTGGTGTTCCCTTTGATCCTTTACGCCTATGGCAGACCGGAAACCGGCGTGATTTTGACTGTTTATACTGGATTTATCTTACTGGGAGCAGTGTTTATCTCCATCGGCCTACTGGTTTCTGCGCTGACTGAAAATCAGGTTATCGCGGCGATATTGACCTTTGGTATCCTGCTTTTTGTGCAGCTGTTCGATTCGATCAAGGGCGCTATTTCAAGCCCCGCCGTGGTCAAGGCAATCGAATGGCTGTCGCTGAAGGAACGTTACGGCGAATTTGATTTGGGTATCTTTAATTTTGAACACATTATTTATTTTATTACCCTGATCGCTATCATCAACTTTTTGACCGTGCAGGTCATTGAGAAAAGACGTTGGAGCTAAGGAGGGGCAGGATGAAAGAGAAAAAAGGAAACAATAAAAATTTTAGATACCGGATGCATTCGATTGTGTTGGCCTGCATTATCATTGCGGTTGCTATTGTGGTAAATTTGATTATCACACAAGTGGTTAAGACCTACCCGCTTAAAATCGACGCAACCCGCAATAAGCTCTATGAGCTGACGGACGATTCCAAACGCATTGTTTCGACGCTGTCAAAGGATGTAAGCATCTACTTGATCGAGTCGGAAAACAACCCAATGTCGTCTGAGGTGGTCGAGGTGATCGACCGCTACCGCAAGGCTTCAAACGGTAAGATAACGGTAGAATCGGTCGATACGGTAAAAACGCCGACCTTTGGAAGCCGGTTTGGGCAGGGTGTGAGTTTAACCTATGGCTCGATCGTGTTTGAATGTGGGGAAAAATACGACGTACAGCAGTCAAGCAATTTGGTTACGGTAGATTCCAACAACCGCGTGGAGGGCTTTTATGCAGAAAATATCATTACCAATTCTATTCTTTATGTAACGAGCGACGACGTGCCGGTTGTGTATACTATTACAGGACATGGCGAAAAGGAATACGGAATGGTTACTTCGATGATCCGCCAAGCTCACTATGAAGTGGAGGATCTGCAGCTGCTCACCTCGGATATTCCAGAAGACGCTGACATGCTCCTGATTTTCTCGCCTCAGAATGATTTTTCTGCGGAGGAAATCGAAAAGTTGGACGCCTATTTGGAAAAAGGCGGTAACGCACAGTTTTATTTTGACGTCGGGGTCGGCAGCATCGACCGTCTCCTAAGCTATTTAGAAGAATGGGGCATTGGCGTAAACAATGATTATGTAATCGAGCAGGATAAGCAGCATATTTATGGTTCTTCCTCCTCCGCCGCGATCAACCTGATCCCGGAGGTGCAGCCGTATGCGTTTACCGAGGGGATCACCGCTAACTCGCTGATGATCGCGCCATTTTCCAGAACACTCAATATTAACGATAAAAATGTCAACCAAGCGGTTGTGGTACCGATTCTGGCTACCTCCGAAAAAGCCTTGTCTAGGACGGATCTGCAGTCTGACAGTTTCTCCAAGCAGGAAAACGATGTAGAAGGCCAGCATGTAATTTCGGCCATGGCGATTCAAGAAAAAGAAAATACGCAGACGAATGTCTTGGTGACAGGTACGACGCAGCTGTTTTTAAACAGCCTGCTGCAGGACAATGCCAGCTATGCCAACAGCGACTTTGTGTTAAACGCAGTCGCTTGGATGAGTGGCGACACCAACAGTATTAAAATCCGCGCCAAGAGCCTGGTATCAGATACCCTGACACTTTCGGTAGGCACGGGGATTACCTATACGGTTATTATATTTGTACTGTCCCTGGTTGGCTTGGTCATAGGACTGTGGGTATGGATAAGGAGGAGATACCTGTGAGCGGGCAGAAGAAGATCCTACTATGGGGCGGTATCCTGGTGCTGCTGGTGGCAGTTTATGTTGTCCTGCTGGTAAAATCCACGGTGCAGGAGCCGGATCCCCTGGCTTCCACTGTGATTTTCCAGACGGAGACAAAGAACATAACCGAAATTGCAATTACAAATCCCAGCGGGGAAATATCCTTCTTCCGCAGGGACGGTTCCTGGCTTTTGAAGGATAGGGAAGCGGTCGAGCTATTGCAGGCCAATGTTACCTCATTGAGCTATGATTTTGTTCATCTGAATGCCATCCGTGTAATTGACGAAAATCCTTCCGATTTCGCCCAGTTTGGGCTGGACACGCCAAGCGCTGTGGCAAAGGTAACGTTGGCTGACGGCAGCACGGCCGAATTTTTGCTGGGCGACCAGGCGCAGGGGGGCAACGGTTATTATTTGAAACGTGCGGATGCCCCCTCGGTTTATACCATCTCCAGTGTGGTAGCCGGCAACCTGCTGCACGATCTGGCTTATTACCGGGACAAGGCTCTGATTCCGATACAGGCAGACAAAATCACCGGGTTGGAGCTTCACGGCAGAGAGGGGTTGGCGGTTGTAGTAAAAAATGAGTCGGGGGATAGCTACCAAGCCTGGCAGATGACTGAGCCCTACCAAAAGGATGTGTATCAGCAAAGCTGGACGGAAGAAATACTGACGCCACTGTCAGAGCTTTCGGTAAGCGGATTTTATGACGATGCGCCGGAAAGCCTGGAGGTCTATGGTCTGGATGCGCCAATGTATACGCTGACGGTTTCCGGGGCGGAAGAGACGATTCGTGTTATGTTGGGAAAGGAAGAGAATGGGAGCTTTTATGTCAAACGGGAGGATAAGCCCTATGTATGTACGATCACAACGGATTCCCTGACGTTTTTAACCAGCTTAAACCCATTTGATTATATTGACAAATATCCGTATCTACCCCAAATCAACTCGGTGAACACGATTTCGGCACAGCTTGGTAATCGTACTTTGTCTATGGAGTTGCAACGCAGCGGCGATGATACCAAATACCTGATCAATCAAAAAGAGTCAGAGGCATCTGTTTTTAAGGATCTTTATCAGGCGCTGTTTACGGCTACAATCGTTGGGGCGGCAGAGAATACCATTTCAAACGAGCCCATGCTTTCTTATACGGTTGAAAAGACAGACGGCAGCCGCGATACGGTATCATACCTGCCGATGGATGAACGAAATTGTGCCGTTTCTATTAATGGAGAGATCGACTTTTACGTTACCAGGAAGGATGTTACCAGGATCATTGAGTCGCTGGAAAAGGCCGGAGAGTAAACTATTTGCTTTTCGGGAAATCTATGGTATACTATAATCACGGCATGGGAGGAAACAGCTATGAAAAGCTATCGTAAGGAGCTCGTCTTTGAGGTGAAAAAGAGACGGGAATTTATTAATATCACACCGCAGATCAATGCTTGTTTGCAGGAAAGTGGCATTACGGAAGGATTGCTTTTATGTAACGCCATGCATATAACAGCAAGTGTGTTCATTAACGATGACGAAAGTGGCCTGCATCAGGATTTTGAAGATTTTTTAGAACGGCTGGCACCAGAAAAGCCTTATGAGCAATATCGGCATAATGGTTTTGAAGACAATGGCGACGCCCACATCAAAAGGACTATTATGGGCCGTGAGGCCGTGGTCGCGGTGACCAACGGCAAGTTGGATTTTGGACCGTGGGAGCAGATATTCTACGGGGAATTTGACGGCAAACGCCGCAAGAGGGTTTTGGTTAAAATTATTGGGGAATAGAAGAAGGGACGGGAATCGAATGGACAGGTTGAATAAACGGGACATCTTTGCATATATCCTACTGCTGCTGGGGTTTGTTACCTTTTTTATGCGTGGTATGTATTTTGAACTGGAACAGTTTTATTTCATGGCCGCTTTGTCAGTACTGTTCATCGTCTACTCGTTCGTTTTTAAAAAATCATTTGTACCCAAATCCTTATTGGATTATTTTGTGATCGCTGCCGTGGTGGTTTATCTGATTGCCTGCATACAGGCAGTCTATATCCGCAGCGCTTTGATGGAGGTGCTCCGTTATTTCATCTGCTATTTGACATATATTCTGGTAAAGGATTTACTGGCAGAAAAAAAGATTCATTTTATGACGGTCTCCTATCTGGCTGGAATTATAATGACCATCCTTACCGTTGGCGTAGCCGCAGGCAGCTGGTTTTTCACTGGATATTATAACGAATTGGAGCACATCCTTACCTCGGCCTTTCAGTATCACAATACATCGGCTGTGTTTTTGACCTGTGCGTTTGTGTTCGGGGTATTTCTCTATGCTCATTTTCAGCAGAGGGCAGTCAGACTCGCCATTGCTGGTGGAAACGGCTTGCTGCTGCTTGGCATTGCCTTCTCGCAGTCGCGTGGTACCTGGCTGCTTCTGCCTTTTGCTCTGGCGGTCTTTTATCTGTTTCTTCCCAAAGGGACGCGCAAGGGAAGTTTGCCGGTACTGCTTGGTTCCCTCTTGTCACTTTTGGTTATCTTACAGGGATTTGGAAATGCGTTGACGGCCGGCAAGGGCTTGCTTTGCTGGATTTGGACGGTCGTTGGGATTTTAGTGTCTGCATTGCTGACAGCGTTGTTTTCTAAAATCATTGGAAAGATCAGGATTAACAAAAAGATGATTATCGCTTTTTTGTCGATTGTTTTGCTAGCTATCGTGGTGGTTGTCATTTTTGCCAACCAGCTACTGCCGCAGACCCTTTTGGACCGCATAAGCGGTATCTCACTGGAGTCAAAATCGGTTACCGAGCGTCTCGCGTTTTATCAGGATTCGTACAAGGTATTTAAGGAATATCCGATTACGGGAACAGGGGGCGGCGGCTGGCCGTTTGTTTACCGGCAATATCAAAGCTATTATTATTTGGCAAACAATCCCCACAGCCTTCTTTTGCAGTTTGCGGTCGATACAGGTATTTTGGGCCTGCTGTTATTTCTTCTTTTGCTGGTTTCGGTTTTGGTCACCTGTATTCGCTTGCTACGGCGCAAAGATGAGCCGCTATACGCGCCTTTGGTTGCTGCTCTCTTTATGATATTGGCGCATGGCTTGTTTGATTTTGATTTTGCTTATATGACGATTATGGTGTTTGCCTGGTCCTTGCTGGCTTTGATTGCTCCTAAGACAGATATGACTGAAAAGCGCACCGTCGTACGATGGGGCCATATGATACTGGCTTTTGCGGTCGCTTTTGTAAGCGTTTTCGGTGCGGTGGCCTGGAAAAGCTATTACAGTATAACGAAGTACAATCAATCGAATCCGGATAAAGCATATGCCTGTTCGCAGAGGGCGGTGCAGTTTGATCCTCTCAATGTGATGTACCGGATCACTTATGGGGACTATCGCTATAACCGTGCGTTAGCTTTAAAAAACGAAGAGCAGAAAACCAATGAGCTTTACAAAGTGAAGGAAAATCTGGATTTTGCCTACCGAATCAATCCCCGTGACCAGCTACTGATTGATTTTATTTCGTTATTCTATGCAAGCGTAGGGTATCCGGAACAGGGAATCCAAATGGCCGAAACATTGCCGGATCTGATTCCGCTTTCGGCCAAAAGCTATGATCGCTGTATTCTGGTTTATAACACGGCGGCACAGGCATATCAGGTGCGCGGAGACCTTGCAAAGGTGAAAGCGACGCTGCAGAATATACCCGCTATGTGTGACAGGGCAATGGAAATTTCAAAACAGCGTTGGGTCAGAATTGATCTGTCACAAGAGACCTATATGCTCATCGGACAGGCTGTCGGTATTTTGGAAGAAATAAAAGCTTATGAGGAGACGCAATAAGTATGAGAAGGTTTTTCCACGAACTGTATGAATACCGGGAGATGCTCAAAAGTCTGGTGCGCAAAGATTTGAAGACACGCTACAAGGGATCGGTGCTTGGATTTTTATGGACATTTATCAACCCTTTGATGCAGCTTGCCATCTATGCGCTGATTTTTCCTTACCTGATGCGGGTGCAGGAAAAAAACTATGCCATGTTCATGTTTGTCGCCTTATTGCCATGGATATTCTTTTCTACCTCTTTGCAAAGCAGTACAGAGTGTATTGTTGAAAACTATAATCTGGTTAAAAAAATATATTTCCCACGCCAGGTACTGCCGCTTTCCGTCGCTACCGGCGGGCTGGTGAACTATATCTATGGTCTGCTCGTTGTGTTGGCAGGGCTTTTGATCGCTCAGATTAACATTACGGTTTATATTCTATACCTGCCACTTATTTTGCTGATTCTTTATGTGGCTGTCTCAGGGTTTTGCCTGATGCTATCCGCCCTTAATGTTTATGTGCGTGATCTGGAGCACATCGTTAACATCGTTACGATGGCATGGTTTTATGCCACCCCGATCGTATATCCGTTTGATATGCTGCCGCAGTGGTTGCAAAATATCTTGGTGTTCAATCCTATGACGCCAATGATTTTGTCTTTTCGGGATATTTTATACTATGGCACCGCGCCAAACCTGCAGCATCTGCTGATCGCGGGCTGCGAGGCGATTGTTATCTTTGTGGCTGGGGTGTATATATTCAATGCCTTGGAGAAGGGATTTGCTGAGGAGATATAGGATATGATAGAGGTAATTGGCGTTTCTAAAAAATTCAAGAAATATCACGATAAAGCAACCACCTTAAAGGAAAGGCTGCTGTTTCTGCGTTCTTCAAAGGTGGATACCTTTTGGGCTTTACAGAATATCAATATCGAAATCCAAAAGGGCGAAACGGTTGGCTTGATTGGACACAACGGTTCCGGAAAAAGTACCTTGCTGAAGCTCATTACCAGGATCATATACCCCACGAACGGCGAGATTCGGACATATGGCCGGGTTTCCAGTTTGTTGGAGCTTGGGGCGGGATTTCATCCGGATTTCACAGGAAGGGAAAATATCTATATCAATGCTTCCATTTTCGGACTTACGAAAAAGGAGATCGACCGGAGACTGGACAGTATTATCGCCTTTTCTGAGTTGGAGGGATTTATTGACAGCCCGATCCGTACCTATTCTTCCGGGATGTATATGCGTTTGGCGTTCTCGGTCGCGGTTCATGTGGAGCCTCAGATTCTTCTGATCGATGAAATTCTGGCGGTCGGTGATGTCAATTTTCAAAAAAAGTGTATTGATAAAATCAAGGAATTTAAAAAGAAGGGTGTTACCATCGTTTTTGTATCCCATAATATGGAGGACGTCAAATATATCTGCGACAAGGTGATCTGGCTGGAACACGGGCATATGATTGAATATGGCGAGACTGGGGCGGTTGTTGGCAGGTATTTAGAGGATATGCAAAAAAAGGAGGGCGGCTTAGATGGCTGAAAGCGTTTTTCAAATCGGTGCGGAAGGAATCCGAACGGACGCACTTATGCAGGAGATCATGAAACAGGCCGCCACACGCTCAGAAACTGAATATGAATGCTTGCCGGATGGACAAATCCGACGGAGGATGGGGGAGGTACAACATTCCATCAACATCGACCGGCGCTGGGATATTATCCGTGACACTCAGGTGCGTTCACACCGGCGGATGTCCGGAAAAATTATTGTTTTTTTTAAGAATAAGACGAAAAAACTGTTCAAATGGTATGTCGACAGCCTGTTTGATCAGCAGGTCGAATTCAATCACACGGTTTGGTCTGCCTATTATCAATTGGAAAATGAGATCAAAGAGCTGCGCAATGAGATTGAGCAGTTGAAGGCCGAGAATAAAAAACGGAAAGACGGGTGAACCAATGCCGAAGGTGGATCAGATTTTGGCCGATATGCAGTTTGGAGACGCTGTCACAGACCATGCGCTTGCACTACGCTCTGAGCTTCGGACTATGGGGTTTGAAAGCGATATTTATGCGGAGAATATCCATCCAAAGCTGCAGAACTCGGTCAGGGCAGTTTCGGATTTTTCGGGCGGAGATTGTGTTATCCACCATTTTGCAATCGGTTCGGATGTAAATAAAATAGTCCGGTCATTGAATGGGGTCAAAAAGGTTTTGATTTACCATAATATTACGCCACCTCATTATTTTGAGGGATATAATTTGAAAAGCCAGGAGCTTTGTGCGCAGGCAAGGATACAGCTGGCGCAATGCACGGGAGTGTATGATATGTGCTTGGCGGTTTCCGAATACAACCGCCGGGAGCTGGAGGCTTTGGGATTTCAAAACACCCATGTTTTGCCGATACTTTACGATTTTAGCCGGATCGGAAGCGAGGCTGACCAGAGGATTTTACAGGCATATGGGGAAGGGGATAATATCCTGTTTTTGGGAAGGATTGCGCCAAACAAAAAACAGCAGGATGTTATCAAGGCGTTTTATTATTACAAAAAGACGATCAACCCGGCAGCACGGCTATTTTTGGTGGGTTCTTATCTTGGTATGGAAAAGTATTTGAGTGAATTGATTCATCTGACACAGCTTTTATCTCTAAAGGATGTTTATTTTACAGGCCAGATTTCTTATGATGAGATGGCCGCCTTTTATCAGGTTTCTTCCGTTTTTTTGTCCATGAGCGAACACGAGGGATTTTGTGTGCCGCTGTTGGAGAGTATGTATTTTCATCTGCCTGTCTTGGCCTACGCAAGCAGCGCTGTACCAGAAACACTTGGAAAGGGTGGAGTGTTGTTCTTTGAAAAAAACTATCCTCTGATTGCAGAGATGTTGGACAAACTGGTTCAGGATGGTGGATTTCGTTCAAAGATCATCAAAGCGCAGGATGAGAGAATGGCCGATTTTGAACG
>CABSMD010000033.1 GCA_902478725.1 uncultured Clostridia bacterium | reverse complement strand
GCGTTGATTCCGTTTTTGGAAAACGACGACGCCAACCGCGCCCTGATGGGTTCGAACATGCAGAGGCAGGCAGTGCCGCTGTTGAAGACCGATTCGCCGATTGTCGGCACCGGCATGGAATACAAGGCCGCCAAAGACTCGGGCGTTGTGGTTTGCGCCAAAGAAGGCGGTATCGTCAAACGCGTGAGCGCGAATCATATCACGATCACCACCGATTCCGGCCGTACCGATGAATATAAACTATTGAAATTTATTCGCTCCAACCAAGGAACCTGTATCAATCAAAAGCCGATTGTTGTAGAGGGCGAACGGGTTGAAACCGGCGATATCATTGCCGACGGCCCCTCAACCGATACCGGCGAGCTGGCGCTTGGTCGTAATATTCTGATCGGGTTCATGACCTGGGAGGGGTACAATTACGAAGACGCAATGCTTATCAATGAGAATTTGGTGAAGGAAGACGTGTTTACTTCCATTCACATTGAGGAATATGAGGCTGAGGCGCGTGATACCAAGCTTGGGCCGGAGGAAATCACCCGCGATATTCCCAATGTGGGCGACGATTCCTTAAAAGATTTGGATGAGCGCGGTATCATCCGCGTCGGCGCGGAGGTGCGCGCCGGAGATATTCTGGTCGGCAAGGTGACGCCCAAGGGCGAAACGGAACTGACCGCAGAGGAACGCCTGCTACGCGCCATCTTCGGAGAGAAAGCGCGTGAGGTGCGGGACACCTCGCTTCGGGTGCCGCATGGCGAATACGGCATCATTGTTGATGTGAAGATATTTACCAAAGATAACTGCGACGAGCTGCCACCGGGAGTGAATCAGGTCGTGCGCTGCTACATTGCGCAGAAGAGAAAGATTTCGGTCGGCGATAAGATGGCGGGCCGCCACGGCAACAAGGGTGTTATTTCCAGGATTTTGCCGGAGGAAGATATGCCGTTTTTGCCGGATGGCACGCCGTTGCAGATCGTGTTGAACCCGCTGGGCGTTCCTTCCCGTATGAATATCGGGCAGGTGCTGGAGGTGCATTTGGGTTACGCCGCCAAAGCGCTTGGCTGGAAGATCGCAACCCCGGTATTCGACGGCGCAACCGAGCTTGATATTATGGATACACTGGAGCAGGCCGGCTATAACAGGGACGGCAAGACCGTTCTCTATGACGGCCGTACCGGCGAGCCGTTTGACAACCGTGTTACGGTTGGATATATGTATATGTTAAAGCTCGTCCATCTGGTTGACGATAAGATCCACGCCCGTTCCACAGGTCCCTATTCGCTGGTTACCCAGCAGCCGCTGGGCGGCAAGGCGCAGTTCGGCGGGCAGCGGTTCGGAGAAATGGAGGTTTGGGCGTTGGAGGCGTATGGCTCCGCCTATACCCTGCAGGAAATCCTCACAGTGAAGTCGGACGATGTGGTCGGTCGTGTCAAGACCTACGAATCGATCGTCAAGGGCGAGAATGTTCCCAAGCCCGGCGTGCCGGAATCTTTCAAGGTACTGATCAAGGAGCTGCAAAGTCTTGCGCTCGATATTACAGTACTCGATAAGGACCGCAACGAGATCAAGCTCCGAGAGTCGATGGACGATGATTACGATGATGCGCCGCCGCTTGATCCGGAGCAGCAGGAGCTTCTGAAGAATCATTATGGCGAGGCGGGCATTCCACCGGAAGTGGACGAGGCGGAAGCCTTGTTCAACGAGCTGGAGATCGACGAGGACGAGGATGAGGTAGACCCGCTTTTTGATGAGGAAGAGGAAGATTTGCCTCCGGTTATAGAGGAAGATGACGACGAAGATGATATCTCGGATAGCGAAGACGATGAATTTTAAGGAGGTCAAATATGTCTGAATATACAAATTTTGACGCAATCAAGATTGGTCTTTCATCTCCGGAAAAGATACGCGAGTGGTCTAGAGGCGAGGTAAAAAAGCCGGAGACGATCAACTACCGTACTCTAAAGCCGGAGCGTGACGGCTTGTTTTGCGAGCGTATTTTCGGACCGCAGAAGGACTGGGAATGTCACTGCGGTAAATATAAAAGGGTGCGCTATAAAGGCATCGTCTGCGACCGCTGCGGTGTTGAGGTAACCCGTTCCAAGGTGCGCCGGGAACGGATGGGGCATATTGAGCTTGCCGCGCCGGTTTCTCACATTTGGTATTTTAAGGGCGTCCCCAGCAAGATGGGATTGCTGCTGGATATGTCGCCGCGTTTGTTGGAAAAGGTGTTGTATTTCGCCTCCTATGTGGTGATTGACCCGGGCAAAACCCCATTTATGAAGCAGCAGGTGTTAAGCGAAAAGGAATACCGTGATGCCTATGACAAATACGGCGAGAAATTCCGCGCCGGCATGGGTGCCGAGGCGGTCAAGGAGTTGTTGCAGGAGATTAATCTCGATGAATTGTCGGCAGAATTGCGCGCAGAGCTCAAGGAGGCGTCCGGCCAGAAAAAGGTCAGGATCATCAAGCGGCTGGAGGTCGTGGAATCCTTCCGCCTGTCAGAAAACGATCCGTCCTGGATGATTTTGGACGTCATTCCTGTTATCCCGCCGGATATCCGGCCGATGGTTCAGCTGGACGGCGGACGGTTTGCAACCAGTGATTTGAATGATTTATATAGAAGGATCATCAACCGCAACAACCGCTTAAAGCGGCTTCTTGACCTGGGCGCACCGGACATCATCGTCCGCAACGAAAAGCGTATGCTTCAGGAAGCGGTTGACGCGCTGATCGACAACGGCCGCCGCGGCCGTCCGGTCACAGGCCCGGGTAACCGCGCGCTCAAATCCCTTTCCGACATGCTGAAGGGGAAGCAGGGCCGGTTCCGCCAGAACCTGCTCGGAAAGCGTGTCGACTATTCCGGCCGTTCGGTTATTGTTGTCGGGCCGGATTTGAAGCTGTTCCAGTGCGGTCTGCCCAAAGAGATGGCGCTGGAGCTGTTTAAGCCGTTTGTTATGAAGCGTCTGGTCAAAGAGGGCAAGGCGCATAACATAAAGAGCGCGAAGCGGATGGTGGAGCGCGTCAAGGACGAGGTTTGGGACGTTTTGGAGGATGTCATCAAGGAACATCCGGTTCTCCTAAATCGCGCGCCGACCCTGCACAGGCTCGGTATTCAGGCGTTTGAACCGATTTTGGTTGGCGGTAAGGCGTTAAAGCTTCATCCGCTGGTTTGTACGGCCTACAACGCTGACTTTGACGGCGACCAGATGGCGGTTCACGTTCCTTTGTCCGCCGAGGCACAGGCCGAGGCACGGTTTTTAATGCTTTCGGCCAACAACCTGTTGAAGCCGCAGGACGGGCACCCCGTCACTGTACCGACCCAGGACATGGTGTTGGGCAGCTACTACCTAACGCTTCTGAAGGAAAACGAAAAGGGCGCCGGTAAGGTTTTTGCCGACTTCAATGAGGCGGTTTTGGCATACCAAAACGGCGTAGTAAGCCTGCATGCGCCGATCCGTGTGCGTGCCTGCCGGGAAATAGACGGCGTGAAACAGTACAAAATCATCGACGCGACGGTTGGGCGTATCATCTTCAATGAAGACATCCCGCAGGATTTGGGTTTTGTCGACCGTTCCGATCCGGAAAAGGCATTTGATCTGGAGATTGCCTTTTTGGTGAAAAAGGGTGAGCTTGGTAAAATCGTTGATAAGTGCATCAAGGTACACGGCACCACCCAAACGGCTTATGTTTTGGATAAAATAAAATCATTGGGCTTTAAATATTCCACCCGGGGCGCGATCACGATCAGCGTATCCGATATGGAGATACCTGAGGAAAAGGCCGGGTTGCTGGCGCGGGCGGAGGAAAAGGTCGAGGTCATCACCAACCAGTTCAAGCGTGGTTTGATTTCGGATGACGAGCGTTATAATCTGGTCATCGATACCTGGACCAACACGAGTGAAAGCGTAACAAAGGCGCTGATGGATAATTTGGACGCGTTAAATCCAATTTATATGATGGCGCACTCCGGGGCGCGCGGCAGCATCAACCAGATCCGCCAGCTTGCGGCCATGCGAGGCCTGATGGCGGATACCTCCGGGCGGACACTGGAAATCCCGATCCGCGCAAATTTCCGTGAGGGCTTGAATGTATTGGAGTTTTTCATCTCCAGTCACGGTGCAAGAAAGGGTCTGGCGGACACGGCTCTGCGTACTGCCGACTCGGGTTACCTGACCCGCCGTCTGGTGGATGTCAGCCAGGATGTCATTATCCGTGAAGAGGACTGCGGCACACACAATGGAATCGTTGTTCGTGACATCAAAGACGGCAACGAGGTCATCGAGCCGTTGTATGAGCGTCTCATCGGCCGGTATACCGCTGAGGATGTGGTGCATCCGGAAACCAGCGAGGTTATGGTAAAGGCGGGCGAGACGAGGATTTCGGAGCAGATGGCAAAAAGAATCGTCGATGCGGGCGTGAAGGAAGTCAAAATCCGTTCGGTGCTGACCTGCCGTGCAAAGGTGGGGGTTTGTGCCAAATGCTACGGTGAAAACCTGGCGACCTCGGATGACGTCAATGTCGGTGAAGCGGTCGGCATCATTGCCGCCCAGTCAATCGGTGAGCCTGGTACCCAGCTTACGATGCGTACCTTCCATACGGGGGGCGTCGCGGGCGACGATATCACACAGGGTCTGCCGAGGGTCGAGGAATTGTTTGAGGCGCGTAAGCCGAAGGGCTTGGCGGTTATTGCTGAAATCGGCGGTACTGTCAGCTACGCCGAGACGAAAAAGCGCCGTGAGGTTACGATTACGAACAACGAGATTGCCGAGGCAAAGACCTATATGATTCCGTTCGGTTCCCGTATGAAGGTGTCGGAGGGAGACGTGATCGAGGCCGGCGACCTGATCACCGAAGGACCGGTGAACCCGCATGATATTCTGCGCATTAAGGGTATCGGTGCGGTGCAGGAGCATTTGACCCAGGAAGTGCAGCGGGTTTACAAGCTTCAGGGCGTTGATATCAACGATAAACACATCGAGGTCATCGTCCGCCAGATGATGAATAAGATCAAGATTGAGGATCCGGGTGACACTACATTATTAATGGGCAGCCTGACCGACATCTTTGAGTTTGAAGAACAAAACGAAAAGGCAGTGGCGGAAGGCAAGCTTCCCGCGACAGGCAACCGCGTGTTGCTTGGTATCACCAAAGCATCGTTGGCAACCGATTCGTTCCTGTCTGCCGCATCTTTCCAAGAGACTACCCGCGTGTTGACCGAAGCCGCCATTAAGGGTAAGATCGATCCGCTGGTGGGATTAAAGGAGAATGTCATCATTGGTAAGCTGATTCCGGCCGGAACCGGTATGCCGATCTATTCCGATATCGAGGTTGACGTTGATAAACCTGTGGAGGAAGTTGAATCGGAAGAGGCGGCAGTAGCCGAGCTGTCTGGCGTGGAGCAATTTTAAAAAAAACCTTGACAGTACTAGTAAAATGATGTAAAATAGCAAGGTATGTATGGTACGATGGACTATTTTTAATAGTCCATCGTTATGCTTTTTTCATTTCAACCAGAATCAAACAGGTGAGGAAAAGGGAAATGTTGGATGATTTGAAACATCAAGAGATTGTAGTGGGGCTGAAACAGTCCACCAAGCTAGTCTTATCGGATGGCGTTTCCTGCGCCTATGTTGCAGACGATGCGCAGGACAAGGTAAAGCTGCCATTCATGGAGCTGTGCCGTGAGCACCAGGTAGAGTTGAAAACGGTTGAAACAATGGTACAGCTTGGTAAGGCGTGCGGCATTGAGGTGGGCGCGGCTGTCGCGGTTACGCTGAAATAAAGTTTTGCCAGTTATTTTGTGTTCAACGCGCCGATCGCGTGTTGATGATAGATCATTAATTTAATGGAGGTGAAATCGATTGCCAACTTTTAACCAGTTAGTCAGAAAGGGCAGGCAGACTTCTGTGAAGAAATCAACTGCTCCGGCTCTGCAAAAGGGATTCAACATTCTCAAAAAACGGCCGACCGACCAAAGCTCTCCGCAAAAGCGCGGCGTTTGTACTTCGGTCAGGACACTGACGCCGAAAAAGCCGAACTCCGCTCTGCGTAAGATCGCGAGGGTAAGGCTGACCAACGGCGTTGAGGTAACATCCTATATTCCTGGTATTGGGCATAACCTGCAGGAGCATAGCGTTGTACTGATCCGCGGCGGCAGAGTAAAAGACCTTCCTGGTGTGCGTTACCATATTATCCGTGGTACGCTGGATACCTCCGGTGTTTCCGGCCGGAATCAGGCGAGGTCGAAGTATGGTGCAAAGAAACCTAAGGCTGGTAAATAACAGTTCGTACGTTTGTGCCAAACAGGAATCGAAATTTGAAAGTGCGGCGTACGAAATTTATTCATAGATTTAGTACCTTGCACTGACGGCGGGAATTTGCAGTTCCCGTTGAGTACCTGTGATATTTATTATCTCAAAGGAGGGAAGTAAAGTGCCAAGAAGAGGACATATTCCGAAAAGAGAGGTTCTAGCCGATCCTTTATACAACAGTGTCGTTGTGACCAAGCTCATCAACAACATCATGCTCGACGGAAAAAAGGGTGTTGCGCAGAGAATAGTTTACGATGCGTTTGATATACTAAAGGAAAAGACAGGCAAGGACCCGCTTGAAGTTTTCGAGCAGGCTCTGAACAATATTATGCCCGTGCTGGAAGTCAAGGCGCGCCGGGTTGGTGGTGCCACCTACCAGGTACCGATCGAGGTAAGACCGGAAAGAAGGCAGACATTGGGTCTGCGCTGGCTTACCCTGTTCGCCCGCAATCGTGGTGAACGCACCATGAGCGAACGTCTTGCAAATGAATTGATGGATGCATGCAATAATTTAGGCGGTTCAGTGAAAAGGAAAGATGAAATGCACAGGATGGCGGAAGCTAACCGTGCTTTTGCGCATTATCGCTGGTAATTTGAATTTTCTTCTTGCTAAAATAATCCGCATTATTGATGTTGCAAAAGAAAGGAGGATGGCTTTTGCCAAGGACACATTCGTTGGAAAATACCAGAAATATTGGTATTATGGCCCACATAGATGCCGGTAAGACAACGACCACAGAGCGTATTCTGTTTTATACCGGCCGAAACTACAAGATCGGTGAAGTGCATGAAGGCGCTGCGACGATGGACTGGATGGTACAGGAGCAGGAGCGTGGTATCACTATCACCTCCGCAGCAACCACTGCTGAGTGGAGAGGCCACCGGATTAACATCATCGACACGCCAGGACACGTTGATTTTACCGTCGAGGTTGAACGCTCCCTGCGGGTACTTGACGGTTCGGTCACCGTATTTTGCGCGAAGGGCGGCGTGGAGCCACAGTCTGAAACCGTTTGGCGTCAGGCTGACACCTATCACGTACCGCGCATGGCGTATGTAAACAAGATGGATATCTTAGGCGCTGATTTTTATAATGTGGTAGCCATGATGAAGGACAGGCTTAAATGTAATGCCGTTCCGATTCAGCTGCCGATTGGTGCTGAGGAGAACTTTAAAGGCGTAATTGACCTGGTCATTATGAAGGCGTATATCTATTATGATGATCTGGGAAAAGACGTAAAATGTGAGGATATCCCGGAGGATATGAAGGATAAGGCGGAGGAATACCGTGCCGCCATGCTGGAATCTCTGGCTGATTTTGACGAGGATATCATGATGAAGTACCTCGAGGGTGAGGAAGTCACCGAGGAGGAAATCAAAAGGGCAATTCGTAAGGCTACGGTTGGAGTTAACATGATTCCGGTGCTTTGCGGAACCTCTTACCGTAATAAGGGTGTGCAGATGCTGCTCGACGCGGTAGTTGATTATATGCCGTCCCCGCTAGACATTCCGGCAATCAAGGGTGTCGTTCCCGACACCGAGGAAGAGCAGGAGAGACATCCGGGAGATGACCAGCCGTTCTCAGCGCTTGCGTTTAAAATTGCGGTCGACCCGTTTGTTGGAAAGTTAGGTTTCTTCAGAGTTTACTCCGGAACCTTAAAATCCGGTTCCACTGTTCTTAACTCAACCAAGGGGACTAAGGAGCGTGTCGGCAGAATCCTGCAAATGCACGCCAACCACCGTGAGGATATCGATACCTGCTATTGCGGCGATATTGCAGCGGCAGTCGGATTAAAGGCGACCACGACGGGCGACACTCTGTGCACGGAAAGTGACCCGATCATTTTGGAATCGATGGAATTCCCGGATCCTGTTATCCGGGTCGCGATCGAACCGAAAACCAAGGCCGGGCAGGAGAAGATGGGTATTGCGCTTGCTAAGCTGGCAGAGGAAGACCCGACATTTAAAACCTACACAGATGAGGAAACAGGCCAAACGATCATCGCCGGTATGGGCGAGCTCCATCTGGAGATCATCGTCGACCGACTGCTTCGTGAGTTTAAAGTAGAGGCCAATGTCGGTAAGCCGCAGGTTTCTTACAAAGAGACCATCCGCAAGCCGGTCAAGATCGAGCACAAGTACGCCAGACAGTCTGGTGGACGCGGCCAGTACGGTCACGTTTATCTGGAGATCGAGCCGCAGGAACCGGGCAAAGGTTACGAGTTTGTTAATAAGATCGTTGGCGGTGTCATTCCGAAGGAATACATTCCGGCGGTTGATGCTGGTGTTCAGGGCGCTATGGAAAGTGGTGTGCTGGCTGGTTACAACGTGGTTGACGTTAAGGTAACCCTGTACGATGGTTCCTATCATGAGGTTGACTCCTCAGAAATGGCGTTTAAGATCGCCGGTTCGATGGCGTTTAAGGAAGGTTGCAGAAAAGCCAGTCCTGTCCTGCTTGAACCGATCATGAAGGTGGACGTTATTGTTCCTGAGGAATACATGGGTGACGTCATGGGCGATTTAAACTCCCGCCGTGGACAGATCCAGGGTATGGAGGCACGACAGGGCGCACAGGCCATTTCTGCAATGGTTCCGCTTTCTGAAATGTTCGGTTATGCAACCGAGCTTCGTTCCAGAACACAGGGCCGCGGGCAGTATACTATGTTCCCGAGCCACTATGCTGAGGTGCCTAAGAGCATTCAGGAAGAGATCATGAAGGGCAAGGCCAAAGATTAATTTTAGAAAAGTATTGATTTTTTGGTAATTTCATAGTAGAATCTTATTAAAATAAAAAATCCGTAAAAGGGAGGAATTTTTTAAATGGCTAAGGAAAAATTTGAAAGAAGCAAGCCCCATATTAACATTGGGACGATCGGTCACGTTGACCATGGTAAGACCACATTGACAGCTGCGATCACAAAAGTTCTCGGTTTTTCAGGAAAAGCGAATTACCAGGCGTATGACCAGATAGATAAGGCTCCTGAAGAAAGAGAAAGAGGTATCACCATCTCCACAGCGCACGTTGAGTATGAGACCGATAACCGTCACTATGCTCACGTTGACTGCCCGGGACATGCTGACTATGTAAAGAACATGATCACCGGTGCGGCCCAGATGGACGGCGCGATCCTGGTTGTTTCTGCTGCTGATGGCCCGATGCCGCAGACAAGAGAGCACATCCTCCTGTCCCGTCAGGTTGGTGTTCCTTATATCGTTGTGTTCATGAACAAGGCTGACCAGGTTGACGATCCGGAACTGCTTGAGCTGGTTGAGATGGAAATCAGAGACCTGCTGACCGAGTATGAATTCCCGGGAGACGATACCCCGATCATCACTGGTTCCGCTCTGGCTGCTCTGGAATCCGATTCCACCGACCCGAGCGACCCGGTTTATAAGCCGATTCTTGACTTGATGGATGCGGTTGACTCCTATATCCCGACTCCGGAACGTAAGACGGATCTTCCTTTCCTGATGCCGGTTGAGGACGTGTTCTCGATTACTGGCCGTGGTACGGTTGCCACCGGTAGAGTGGAGAGAGGTACCCTGAAGGTATCCGACGAGGTTGAGATCGTTGGTCTGGTTGACGAGGCTCGCAAGGTCGTCGTTACCGGTATCGAAATGTTCAGAAAGTTGCTCGATCAGGCGGAAGCCGGCGACAACGTGGGTGCTTTGCTGCGTGGCGTGCAGAGAAATGAAATCGAAAGAGGCCAGGTTCTGGCAAAGCCCGGTTCCATTCATCCGCACACCAAGTTCAAGGGTGAGATTTACGTATTGACCAAGGATGAAGGTGGCAGACATACCCCGTTCTTCAACAACTATCGTCCGCAGTTCTATTTCAGAACGACCGACGTTACCGGTGTAATCACACTGCCGGAGGGTGTTGAAATGTGTATGCCTGGCGATAACGTAACCATTTCCGTTGAGTTGATTACGCCGATCGCTATTGAAGAGGGCCTGCGTTTCGCTATCCGTGAGGGTGGCAGAACGGTTGGTTCCGGCGTTGTATCTGCTATTGATGCCTAATTAAGACAGCTCAAAAACGGCAAGCATTCATTTGCTTGCCGTTTTTTTGTTCTAAGCCGCTATTCTTTTTCATATTATGGTATATCATGTATTTAAGGAGTGAAAAAAATGGCGGAGCACTATCCGTTTCAACTAATGCCGCTTCCATATGATTATGATGCGTTGGAGCCCTATATCAATGAAGAAACCCTCCGGCTGCATCATAATGTTGCTTTAAAGAATTACGTAGACCGATTAAACGCAGCTCTGGGTCCTTACCCGATGTATCATAGCTGGTCTTTGGACAGACTGATCAGAAACAACGGCGCGTTGCCGGGTGAAATCCGCCAACAAGTGCGTGCAAACGCTGGTGGTGTTTTGAATCATCAAAACTATTTTTTATCCATGTTAAACGATAAAAACGATGTACCCATCGGTAAACTCGCAGAGGCGATACAAAAACAATTTGGTTCCTATGAAACCTTTCAACAGATCTGGACTGAAAATGCCCTACAGGTTTTCGGATCCGGGTGGACATTTCTGGTTATGGATCTGCGCCATGAAGCGTTTGGCAGTTTTAACATCTTAAATTTAATTAACCAGGATATCCCCGTATCTTCGACATGGCATACGATCCTCTTAACTGATATGTGGGAACATGCCTTTTTTAAGCAGTATAACTTTGACCGTAAAGCCTATGTTGAGGCGTGGTTTCATCTTATTAACTGGGAACGGGCAGAACAGGAATATCTCATTGCTTTAGAAAAAACGCCGCCCCAAGCCTAGGCCAAAAAGCAGACAGCCACTTGGCTGTCTGCTTTTTGGTTCTATTAATGTTTTCGTTATACTGCCTCTTTGGCATATTGTCCGGCCTGTGCGTGCCACATTTGAGCATACTTTCCTTTTTGCTCCAAAAGCTCGCTGTGGCGGCCGGACTCAATAATCCGTCCGTTTTCCAGCATGTAGATTTTATCTGCATCGCGGGTGGTGGACAAACGGTGTGAGATGAACACGACTGTCTTATGGTTTGCCGCCTCCAGCATCGCGCCGTTTAAACGGTACTCCGCAATCGGGTCGAGGGCACTGGAGGGTTCGTCCAGAATGATCATGTTTGCTGCATGGTAGAATACACGCGCAATCGCAATCTTTTGCGCCTCACCGCCGGAAAGATTGACGCCGGCCTCCTCAAACTCGGTGGTAAGCGGCGTGTCGAGTCCTAGCTCCAATCCTTGCAGACGGTCAGAAAACCCGCTTTGTTCCAAGGCAAGTAGCACCGCGTCCCGATCGGGAGATTTATCGTCCATGACGACATTTTCCGCGACGGTTGCGGCATAGAGCTTGTAATCCTGGAACACCGCGCCGAGCTTTTTACGGTACTCCTCCACGTCATATTCGCGGATGTCCACGCCGTCTAACAGGATCTGCCCCTCCGTCGGGTCGTACAGACGCATCATCAGCTTGATCAGGGTGGTCTTGCCTGCGCCGTTATAGCCGACCAGTGCAATTTTTTCATAAGGATGGATCGTCATATTAACATCGGTGAGCACATTGCCGTCCGTCTCGTTATAGGCAAATGAGACGTGCCGCAGCTCTAGTGTCGCGGTGTGGTCGGGAACAGGCAGGGACTGCTTGCTGACCACCTTTTTTTCAGTTGCCATGAAATCCTCCAGTTTTTGCACATACAGGCTGTTCTCGGTCAGCTTAGGCAGCAGGTCGGCCATGCTTTGCATACCGTATCGGAATCCGTAAACAGCGCCCGATAATACCACCACGCTGCTGTAGGAGATGGTGTGCAGCACCGCAGCCTTGAATACCAGATAGATCAAGTATAGGGTACCCAGGATGAACTCACCCGAGATATACCACGTAGTAAAGGAAAGCCAGGAACGTTTTGACCCGTTTGCCTTATGTACATTATAGATTTCCTGATTGATTTTTTCAAAATCCTCCTCCAGCTTTCCGGTTATTTCCGGGTTTAAGCGAACCTCCTTGGCATAATCGCTGAGGTAGAATACACGGTGGATATAGCTGCGCTTGCGCTCCAACGGATTCAGCTTGAGACGTACCCGGTAGATCACCTTGTTGAGCGCCTGTGAGCCGACAATCTGGATGCCGAACGACAGCAGTACGAACACAATCGAGGACAGGTCGTTGAACAGCATGAACACCCCGGTTGTAACTAGCATGGTAAATCCGTCGCAGAAATTTTTGAGGTTGTCCATCGTACGCTGCAGACATTTTTCCGATTCCGCCACCGACAGCACAAAGTCATTGTAATACTTTGGATCGTCGTAGCAGGACAGGTCGATGTCGTTTGCCTTTTCATACAGCATGAGTTTTAGCTTTTTGTTGGCAAGTTCCTTTCCCTTGGCCTCAAAAAAATGCAGATAGATGACCGACCAAATCATATTCAACAGCATAATGAACATGAAGCCGACCAGATAATAGGCCACATTTTGGAAGGGCCAGCCGAACTCTGCCGATTCCAAGATAAATTTGATGCCCCAGGTGTGTTCGATAAAGATCAAAATCCGGTTCTTGACCGTTTCAAACACCAGCAGGATTAGGTAAAGCGGATAGGTCTTCATCACGATGCCCATCATCATAGCGTTATTACGTATAATTTTACGGAGGGGTTGTTTGACTTTCCCCTTTTTCTCCATCATGCCGGCACCTCCTTGTCGTCTAAGGCAAGATAATTCTTCGCCTGCATCTGGTACATCCGCGCGTATTCGCCGTCTTGCTCCATCAGCTGCTGGTGTGTGCCGCGCTCAATGATTTCACCTTCCTCGAGCATATAAACCATAGTGGCATTCTGTACCGAGGAAAGCCGATGGGAGATGAAAATCATTGTTTTACCGACGCTTTCTTCCATAATGCTTTGATAGAGGTCATATTCCGCAACCGGGTCGAGCGCGCTTGACGGTTCATCGAACACGCAGACGGGTGCGTTCTGGGCAAAAGCGCGTGCGACGACTATCTTTTGGTATTGCCCGCCGGACAATACCGCCCCCTCGTCGTCAAATTCGCGGGTTAAGATGGTATTGATGTCGTGCGGCATCTCGGCCACTCTGTCGTAAACCCCACTTTTTTTCAGCGCCGCCTCCGCTTCTGCCCGGCCACCGGCGGCGGGGTTGGCCATCAGCACGTTATCCAGTACGCTCATGGCAAAGATCTTATAATCCTGAAATGCCGCAGCAAACAGTTTGCGGTAAGCACGGACGTTATATTTACGGATATCCGTACCGTTTACCAGGATCATCCCGTCGCTGGGATCGTACAGGCGGAACAGAAGCTTGGTGATCGTTGTTTTGCCTGCGCCATTGTGCCCAACCAGTGCAACCGTACTGCCTCCTTCGATGGTAAAGCTCAGGTGCTTGATGCATAGGGCGGCATTGCGGTAGGCAAAGGATACGTCACGAAATTCGATGCTGCGGATTTGGGAATCCGGCATCAGCCCGTCGGCGTCCTCCGGAATTTTTTCCTGGTACTCAAGAAAATCTCGCAGGTTTTGAATAAACACCCCGTTTTCGCTCGAGGTACGAACGTCCTCGGCCAGATGGCGTATCATGTGTGCACCTGAAACCATGATGCTGGTCAGCACCGCCAGGGTGGCCAGATCCATGTTATGGAGCACCATCGTGCGGTAGGCGCCGTAAAGGGCGACCCCTTCATAGATAACCGCATTTCCAAACCAGGTCATTGCAAAACCGGGAATGATCAGCCGCCCGACAAAGCCCTTATGAATATGGATGCTATCAGAGGCCGCTTTATTGTAATCCCGTTTTAAAATGCGGAAGACGTTGGTCAGCCGCAGCTCCTTGGCGTATTCCGCCAAATACATCACGCGGTTGACATAGTCCTTGATCCGGGTTGACTTGACCAGCTTTTGAAACCGTTGGTACAGCAGCTTGTTATAACGCATACCAAACACGAAATAGGCCAGCAGCGGCGAAAAGATAAACAGCACCGCAACGTGATCAATCTCGAACATCACCCAAAACACGTAAGCGGCGGAAACAGCTCCAAAGATGATCTTAAAGGATATCTCCATCACCGAGATAAACCGTTCGCTGGCCTCATGGATTGCCATGGTATATTTGCTGTAAAACTCGCTGTCTTCATAGCACATCAATTCGACGTTTTTGGCCTTTTTATAAATAACGCTGTACAGGCGCTGGTAGAAAAGGGTGTCGGTCTTAGGGGCAATGGACTGTTCTACACGGTGGGTATAGAATTCCATCACCAAAAAGAAGGACGAGGTAATGAGGATGAAAGCCAGGATATCCAAAAAGGGTTTTTGCTGTTCAATTGCGCCGACGATATACCGGTTGAAGATTGCCGAGTAAAACACCCATGACACAAAACTGTATGCAACTGTGACAGCGGTGTGGAGAAACCGGCTCTTACTGATCGACCAACCGAACCGTAGGGCATAAAGGTTGTTGCGAAAGGACTGGTAATGGGAAAGACCGTTTTGTTTCTTTTCTTCCTTTTTCATAAGTCCTCCATAATTGACAGGACTGTCAAAATGACAGCGGTTATGTTTATGTAAAACCTCCGGGCCGGTATGCCTGCTCCGGAACGATGGGATTGAACCGGACCGGGCATGCGCTAAAGTAGATGCGCGGCCCTTTTGGACAGACATACGGCACAAGGCCGGTGAGCACCAGCAATAGGAAAAAACTGTGTAAATTGTGTAAATATAATAGTACTACTACATTTTTATAAAGTCAAGTCATTTCATTGAAATGAAAATTTTTTAAAAAGTAGTTGACATTTACGTTAAGTTCTGGTATAATTCTAAAAGTCGCTTGCAGGACAAGCAGGGAATTGTTTGACAAGTAAACATACAGCTTGTATTGCAGCCGGGAATGTGATTATGGAGGGGTTCCCGAGTGGCCAAAGGGGGCAGACTGTAAATCTGTTGTCAGTGACTTCGATGGTTCGAATCCATCTCCCTCCACCAAAAACAAGCCGTAGCGGCAGGCTACGGCTTTTGTTTTATCCATCATTGGACAAGCTTGAAAGATATGAGGTGCAGGAATGTCGGTAAGAAAATTTTTTATTTCGTTTATCTTTTTTACAATTATTCTTTCTATTATTGCCGGAACGATCCTATATTTTGCCTTTATTCGAGAACCACTGGTTGGCCAGGGGGAGGAAGAACAGCTTGACGGGAGGATTAACGCCTTGATTCTGGGGACAGACCCGTCCGGCCTGAATTCTGATTCAATGATGTTGGCCAGCCTGGACAGAAAAGCGAAAACATTGGATATTATGTCGATCCCGCGGGATACGCGCGTGAGGATAGATGGAACATACTATAAGATCAATGCGGCCCACCTGATCGGTGGGGAAGAATTGTCGGTGCAGACAGTTGAAGAGTTACTCGGCATTCCGATTGATTATTATGTGTCGTTTAACACGACTGTTTTCAGAAAGATCGTAGATGAGCTTGGCGGTGTATATTTCAATGTGCCAGAGCAGATGGATTATGAAGACCCGGCACAGGATTTATATATCCACTTAAAGCCCGGCCAGCAGCTTTTAGATGGCGACAAGGCGGAGCAGCTTGTCCGATACCGTCAGTATGTCGAAGGAGACCTGCAAAGAACAGCCGTGCAGCGTGATTTTGTCATGGCACTGATTGATCAGAAAATGAAGCTTTCCTATATCAATAAGATAGACGATATCTATAAGGTCATTCAGGAAGATGTTAAGACCAATGTAGACCTTTCTGTTATTATGAAAAATTTGACGGTTATCAAGGGCATGAACTTGGAAAACGTGCGCACGCATATGATGCCAAATACGCCGGAAAACATCGGTGGGGTATCTTATGTACTGGTGGAAACCGACGACTTAAACCAGATGTTGGTCGACTACTTTGGGGCGACGATCCCGGGTTATACGCCGACACCGTCGGAAAGTGTTTCTCCGTCTCCGGCAGAAGAATAGAGATAATACCCACGTCTTGCGCGTGGGTATTGATTTATAGGAAGGAGGATTCTATGCTTCGGTGGCAGGAACTGTATGACCGGTGCATGGAATGCACCGCGTGTCATTTATGCAACACTCGAAACCATGTAGTGTTTGGAGAAGGCAACATACACGCCGGCATTATGTTTATTGGAGAGGGGCCGGGCGCGGACGAGGACCGGACCGGCAGACCGTTTGTAGGCAGGGCCGGTCAACTGCTTGAAAAGGGAATCGTCGCGCTTGGACTTGCTCGTGACGAGGTTTATATTGCCAATATTGTTAAATGCCGCCCTCCGAACAACCGTGTGCCGACCGATGAGGAGGCGGAGGCCTGTATCTCTTGGCTTCGCAATCAGGTGGCTTTGGTACAGCCTAAGATCATTGTCTGCCTGGGGGCTACGGCTGTGAAGGCGATTATTTCAAAAGATGCCAAGATCACCCGCATTCGGGGTGACTGGCTTGAACAGAAGGGTTTTTGGATCATGCCAACCTTTCATCCGGCCGCGCTGCTGCGAGATGAAACGAAAAAGCTGCCGTTTTGGCACGATCTGCAAAACGTGAAGAAAAAATATGAGGAGTTATGTCATGCAGAGGGATAGACTGCTTGTGTTATATGATGAATACAAAGCTGCATTCCATGGAGAGCAGATCGTTTTGGGAGATGGTCCCATCGGCGCACCGGTTTTGTTGGTCGGTGAATCGCCGGGACGAGAGGAGGTAAAACAGGGGAAGCCATTTGTGGGACCGGCCGGTAAAAATCTGACTTCTTTTTTGGAAGCAGCGTGCATAACGCGTGAAGAGGTTTTTATTACGAACGTCATAAAATACCGTCTGTGCCGTATCAGCGAAAAAACAGGGAACCTGGTAAACCGTCCGCCTTCCAAATCGGACATTGTCAAAAACCAGCCTTATCTGCTTTGTGAGATTGGTATTTTGCAGCCGAAACTTATCGTGACATTGGGGAATACAGCGTTGTCCGCGATATGCGGCGAAGGCCGGAAGATTACCGAAGTACATGGGCAGATGTTGTCCATTGAACGTGAAGATACAAAGTTTGAAATATTTCCTTTGTTTCATCCGGCCAGCATTCTATACCGGAGGGTTTTAGAACCTAGTTATCGGGAAGATATGAAGAAGCTTCGAAAAAAGATTCTAGAAAATAAAAAAAGTACTTGACAAGAGAAGGAGCAGGTGGTATAATAAACAGGCTGTCGCGGCGGGGCGGGGTTATTGAGTAGGG
>CABSMD010000032.1 GCA_902478725.1 uncultured Clostridia bacterium | reverse complement strand
GTGAATAACTTGGCAGTAGCGTTTTTTATCATTGTTATGTAAACGTTTTGTAAAACTCCTGTAACATTCCCCTGTCTATTCACAAAAAAGTTGGCATCGAACAAAATTTCTGGTATAATGTAAGCAACTCACTTTTCAACAGGAAAAGCATTTGCCGGTTTTGAATTTAATTCGAGGAAAAGGGAGTTGCTCAGTAGCGGTAAAAATTTCTGGTATAATGTAAGCAACTTTGGTTTCTACGGGAAAGTGGCTACCGGTGCGAATGATTGATGAGAGAAAGCGAAGTTGCTCAGTAATACTAAAATTTATGATATAATACAAAAATTAAGTTATCTGAGTGGGGGATCTGATTTGGACATTACGGTCGTATTTCATCAGGTATTGCTGCTTTTTATCCCGATCGTGGCGGGGTTTGTGATCCGGAAACGGGGGATTGTGGATGGGTCGTTCACCAAAATGCTGTCCGACTTTATTTTCGTATTCCTGCTGCCCTGCCTGGTACTGGATTCGATGCGGTTCGACTTTTCGCTGGAAGTGTTGTTAAACAGCGGTCTGCTGGCGTTGGTGGCCTGCGGTGTGCTGGTTGTGCTGTGGGGGGCAGGCTTTCTCATTTCCAAACGGCTGGGGAAAACCTTCGACGTGCAGGCGGTGATCGAGTTTTCGATCACCTGCTCAAACTTTACCTTCATGGGTCTGCCGGTAATTGCCTCGCTGTTCGGGCAGGAGGGCGTGTTTTATGCCTCAGTACACAATATTCCCTATTTTATCTTTTCCAACTCGATTGCAATCTTCCTGATCAACCGTAAGGACCAGCGTGTGAATCTGGCAAAGTTGCTTTTGAACCCGCCCACCATAGCGGTTGTAGCGGGATTTCTACTGTTTTTGTTCTCCATCCGCCTGCCGTCGGTACTGGAGGATTCTATCGCGATGTTCGCCGGCTGCGCGCCCGCTATGTCGATGGTATTGGTCGGATTGGTATTGGCGGGGAGCGACCTGTCAAAGATGTTTGTGGATTTGCGCATCTACATTGTCAGCCTGATCCGGCTGGTGGTCGCGCCGGTGGCGGCCTTTTTTATCCTGCGGGCGTTTGGCCTGCGGGAACTGCTTCTGTATGTGCCTGTCGTCATATTGGCTATGCCGGTGGCGGCCCAGATCATCATGCTCAGCGAACGGTATGAAAAGGATTCCGGCTTTGCCGCCCAAACGGTGGCGGTGGCCACCCTGTTGTCGGTGGCGACCATCCCGGCCGTGGTGTGGTTTATGAACTGGATTGGATAAAAAAGAGCCACCGTGCAAAACGGTGGCTCTGCCTTTCCTATCAGTGGTACTCTACCGACGCGCGGTCCTGATACGTGCGGTTCTGGGACCTGTACCCGTATTGGGGTTTGTAGGATAGAAAGTGACGAACTTGAGGGAATACAGATCGCACATCACATAACGATCATCAGCTTCCTGATACAGCGTGACAAAGTTGTTTCCCACCGCGTAAAGAACGCCGTCCTTTCGAACTATATTATTGGTACCGATGAGGAAATCGCATTCCACATAAACCCCCAGGTTTTGATTCAAAATCGCGGCCAGCGACCCCCGGTAGACCTCCTCGTTCGAGGTGGGGTTTTCAATCTGTTCAAAGCTCTCATCCGGTCTCATGTTCGGGTTTCCGTTGCCAGTTTCGTTTGCCATAAATACATACTCCTTTCGGTCAAGTCTGATAATATGCGTTGGTCGGATTGTAAAAACAGTGCTGGTTAACGCGGGCTACAAAATAACCTACGTTGCTGGGAAAACTGTTCGGACAGGATGCGGTATAAGGATTGAAAAACCAGAGCGCCTGCCCCAGGTTATACAGACGGTTTCCGGCAATGGCCCAGTCTGCAATCTCATAGTGGATCGCCTCAGGACGCATATTGTAGATATTCTGCGGGTTGTACTGGCCGTTTACCACCTCTTTGATGCAGGTAAACTGCCCGGGCTGAAAGATAATGTTCCGTATGCTCCCCATCCCGATCCGCGCATATTCCCCGCCGGGGGCGTAAACCCGGTTCATGACGACGCTGGCTACCGCCCGCATCCCATCATCCCCCTCCCCGCCCGCCTCGCATTGTACCAGCCTTGCCAGTAGTTCCCTGTCTGAAAATGCCATACGCACCGCTCCTTCATTGCTATATCCTATGCAAGGCTAAACCCTGTTTATGACAGAATGTTAAACCCAAAAGATATTTCTGCCGTCACCGCTTAAAAATAATATTTTTCAGCCAAGCGGTGTCCTCCGACGAGAAACAGCCCGTCAGCCGCAGGAAAAGGCAATACAGCAACAGCGTCGCCGCCGTCACAAACGTGGTTTGCATGGCAGGAGAAAGCTGGGTGGCAAACGGTGCGCGAAGCAGCCACACGGCCAAAAGCGATGCACCGGCAATGCAGACCAGTGGTTTTACGACGCCGTTTTTCAGATCAAGACGGAAGGCGGATACCGTTACCAGCCGGTTAAAGCTTAAGGCAAAATTCAACACCTCGCTGAAGCAGATGATGAACAGGTAGCCCTTGAGTCCAAAGACCGGCAGCAGGGAAAAGACAAAGATCACGCACAGGAAAGCGTCGATGATATTGTAGCGCATCGAGCTGACCTGCTCGTTGAGGCCCTTTAGCATGTTATCCACCGTGTTGTCCAGATACATCACCGGAATGATCGGCGCAAGCAGGCGGATATAGCCGCTAACCCCGGCCTGCCCGCTGACCGCGCCGGCGACAGGCGCTGAAAAAACAAACAGGATTCCCGCAACCCCAATGGAAAAGAGCAGGGTGACCTGGATCATGCGGTTGATGATATACTGAATTCTGACATTGCGCTCGATCTGCGCATTTTTGGAATGCGCCTCCGCAAGCTCGGGAATGACCAGCCCGGTGAATGAAAACAAAAAGGAGGAGGGGAACAAAATTACAGGCAGCACAATGCCGTGGACGATACCGAATGCAGAAACCGCTTCTTTCGCGCTCATCCCATACTTTTGCAGCTGGATCGGTACCAACAGGTTTTTCAGCGTCATTAACCCGGAACGCAGATACGAGCTCAGCGCGACCGGCAGGGCTATTCCAAGCATCTGCCGCCCCGTCCCGCGCACCGGCGCGCCGGTATAGCGCCGCCGGTCGAACAGGTAAAGCAGCCAGGCGCTTAAGAAAGAGATGCCCTCCGATATGGTGCCGGACAGTGCGATGGCAACGCAGGCGTACTCCAGCCCGCGCGGCATGAGAAGCGTCAGAAGCCATATGGTCAGAAAAATTTTAAAGAATTGCTCCAGGATTTGAACCGAAGCGTTTTTGTAAACCCGGCGCACGGCGGTGAAATAACCGGACAGCACCGAGGACATCGCGATAAAGGGAAAGCTGACCGCCATGATTTTAAGCGGCAGGATGGTCTGCTCGTTTTTGAGCCAGAAAAGGCCGATCTGCTCCCCGAACAAGAGCAGGATGACACACGCAAGCGTGCCGAAAAAGAGGCTGTAGAGCAGGCATTTTACTAAAATATGCCGCAGCCCCGCGCGTGAATTTTTCCCCAGCACCTCGGCAATCTGCCGTGTGGCCGCCAGGTTGATGCCGGAGGTGGCCAGCGTCACGCCAAAGGAGTAAACCGACATGATGAGCTGGTAAACCCCCATCATCTCCGCACCGATTTTATTGGTAAGATACAGGCTGAACCAGACGCCGATCCCACTCATCAAAAAGGAGGTGATGGTCAGGACGATGCCGTTGAGCAGAAAGACACGCACACGTTTCATTTTGATCCCCGTTTCCATTTTATATAGGTAACTATATGAAAACGGGGATCAAAATATGACCGTTGTCCCTTCCGTACCGCTGCCTACGTCAGCGTCTCAACGGCTGCCAAAATGCTTGCCATGACTATTTCAGCCGCTTGGCCTCTGTACGGCTCCGGCGCGCCTCCTTGCGGGTACAGCCGCCATAGCCGTAGCGGGCCTTTTCATAGAGAAGGTGCAATTCCGCATTATCCAGACCAGCCTTCTCCTCAATTTCACGAGGTGCCTCCCAGCCGGCGGGGGGCTTTTTTGCATGGTGCAGAACCGACTGCTTATACCGCCGCCGCACCGCCGCGTTTGGCGAAAAATCAGGGAGCAGGCGCGGCCTGGCTGTTTTTTCTCTTACCAGCCATTCCCGTTCTTCGGTAAACCGTTCACCCTTCTGCTGATTCTGCTCCTCCCGCCGGGCGCCCCAATGAATTCCCCGCAGAATGCGATAAAGGCAGTACAAAACCAGTACGACCCCCGCCGCCAGTGCGAAGTACAAAACGACGTCATAGGCGCCTGTCAGCCAAGACGGGCGGGGCGTATCCGCCCCGGCATACTGCGACATGTCTATGCCTGATTGGGAAGGCTGTTTCATCCGGTAGCTGCCGCGCCCAAATTCAGACAGCCAGAGGATCAGCCTTCGCAGCAACGCCTGCGGATGCAGGGAAATATCGGGCGCACCGATTCCCGCCACCGTCAGAAAAAGCAGCAGAATAAAACCCAGGAAAACGGCCAATATTACGCCGTTTATCCGCCCGATTCGGCGGGTGGGCAGGTTTGAAACCGACAGACTTCTCTGGATGAAACGCGCCATATTGTCAAGATTGGTATGCATGAACACCAGAAGCAGGTAAAAGCAGGCGCCATAACAGGAAAACGCCTGTATGGAACTATTGTTGAAGGTAACCGACTGTATGTAGGTCAGCAGGAAGCAGGCCGCATATAAAAATTGTGGCTGACCGGTCCAGGGCCGCCTTTTGGTATAAAATCCCCAGAGTGTGCTGAGGCAAACAAAAACAGCACACAGGCCGTAAACGGGCGACCAAAGCCAACAGAGCGCGCAAAGAAGTAAATAGAGAAGCACAAGCTTCCAAAGCCGTTTGATCCATCCGGCCAACAAGGCGATACAGGCAACCGGCAGTAGAAACGGCAGCAGAAAGAGGCAGACCGCCCCCGCGTCCGCTTCGTGATGGAATATGGTATAAAAGAAAAGATAGACGCAACCGATAACCATGCCTGTGTGCAGCCACTGCAAAACAGGCAACAGATATTTTCTCATAGCTCCACCTCCCAGGGCACCACGGTGACCGGCCGGCCCGCCTGTGGTTCAAACGGTGCGCCGGCATCCATCGGCACGAACCAGATGCCGGTTCCCCGTTCCCCGGCCAAACGGGAAAACGCATCGCCCGTCTTCTGGTTCAGGGAAACCAGAAGACAGAGCGCGTCTCCCCATCCTGTCCGGGCAAGCAGCCCCTCCATTGCAACGGTGGGCAGGGCAAGGTCGATCCGGGCGAGCGCCCGGTTGACCGCGTGAAGCTGTCCCTGTCCCGTACCGGCCGGTACGGCAACCTCATTTTTGCCGATCTGGTCGAGGCCGTTGCTGAACAGCCGCACCGGAACACCCTGTGACGCCAGCCTGCCAGCCAAAGAGGAGGCCAGCCGGATGGCGGTTTCGATGAGTGCGCGGCGTTTCCACGCGCCGGAATCCTCCACATCCAAAAGCACCACCACCTCCTGCGAAGAGGTCGAGTGGAACACGTCCACCATCAACTCCCCTGTCTTTGCGGAGGCCTTCCAGTTGACCGCACGCATCGGGTCGGTGGGCTGGTATTCCCGGATGCCCCGGAATTCAAACGGATCCTCATAGACGAGCCGGCGCATCCGCACCGTCCCCATGATTTTTTGGAACGGCACATCCAGCCGTTCGTCCCATAGCGGCCTGGGATAGACATAAAGGGCGGCGTTTTGATCGATGTTGACAGCAAACTGTGTGGTCAGCAGTAGGTCGTGCGCGACCAGATTGAGGCTGCCGATCTGATAAAACCCGCGCGCCAGACATCGGAACGGCAGCTCGCGCGTAATTTTCTGATAGAACAGAACCGTAAATACGTCCCGCTTGTAGCAGTAGTCACTGACGCTGGTGTTCTCTATGTGATCGAAGGAAAGGTCGCGGCTCACCCGGAAGGACACCTGCAAGGCCGGCAGGGGCAGCCAGCTGCGCTTGACGACAACCTCAGCAATAGAAGAGGTATCCCCCTCGTATACAAAGCCGTCCCGAAACCGCAGTGTTCCGGAAAGTCCGCGGCTCCAATACCGCCGGTAGAGTACCTTTTGCAGCAGGAAGAACACCGCCGCCACGGCAAACAAAATCAGAATCGTCATGGTCTAACGCCTGTCCCATTCTTCGGTCGGCAGCGGGATGGATTGCAGCAGCGATTCGATCAGCTGCCGACCCGCGCCGGCTGCCCGCATTACCATGCGGTGGGCCAGCACAGGAACGGCGACCGCCTTAATATCCTCCGGTACGACAAAATCGCGCCCGTTTACCTGCGCGTACCCCTGGCTTGCCCGCAGCAGAGCCTGCGTACCACGCGGGCTCACACCGGACACCACCGACTCCTGTACCCGTGTCGCCTGCGCCAGCCGTACCATGTAATCTAATAGGATTTTGTGGACATACACCGCCCCGCAGGACTGCTGTAAGCGGACGACCTCCTCCCCCGTGCAGACCGGAGCCAATTCGTCCAGCGGCCGGGCGTTTTGAAAACGGCTTAAGATGCCGAGCTCCTCCTCCGTATCCGGCAAGCCAACGGAAAGCTGCATCATGAAGCGGTCAAGCTGGGCCTCCGGCAATGGGAAGGTACCGGCGGTTTCGACGGGATTTTGGGTGGCGATCACGAAAAACGGCTCTGCCAGCCTGCGTGTCTCTCCATCGATGGTTACCTGGCGTTCCTCCATGCACTCAAGCAGGCTTGACTGCGTCCGCGGGGTGGCGCGGTTGATTTCATCCGCCAGCAGGATGTTACAGAACACCGGCCCGGGCCGGAACACAAACTCACCCGCTTTTTGGTTGTAGTAATTGAGACCCGTCACATCGGACGGCAGAAGGTCGGGGGTAAACTGTACCCTGCCGAAGGTAGCGTCGACCGAGCGTGCCAGAGCCTTTGCCAGCATCGTCTTGCCGGTGCCCGGCAGGTCTTCGAGCAGCACATGTCCGCCCGCCGCCACGGCTGCGAGCAACAGACGGATGACCTCCCCCTTTCCCACGATCACCCTCTGGATATTGCCGATCACTGCATTGATATTGTCCATCCCAAACCTCCCGATTATAGTGATAGCCCGGCATGGGCCTATAAGATCCGTATGCCATGTCTGTCTCCGTCGATTATATGCCTCCCGCACGAAAAAGTCAATCCGGAATTTTTGTTTGAATACTGTACAGGCGTGGAAGAATATAGTATAATGGAACCGGTTAAAATTTTTGCCGGGTGTCAGGTTTCCCGGCGCCAAACAACAAGGAGGTTATAGAATGAAAGAGATAAAGGCAGAGGAGCTGCAAAAAAATCCATTTTCCATGATTGGCAAGGAATGGATGCTGGTAACCGCCGAAAAGGACGGGCGCGTAAACATGATGACCGCTTCCTGGGGCGGCGTGGGCGTGATGTGGGGAAAGAACGTCGCGTTTATTGTAATCCGCCCGCAGCGGTTTACCAAAGGGCTTGTCGACGCGGCTGAAACCCTGTCGCTCTCCTTTTTGAGCGAGGAATACCGCGATGTGCTCAATTACGCCGGCACGGCCTCAGGCCGCGACGAGGACAAGGTAAAGAAATCCGGCCTGACCGTGTCCCACGAGGGAGACACGCCGTATTTCGAGCAGGCACAGACCGTTTTGCTCTGCCGCAAGCTCTACCGTCAAAACCTTGATCCGGCGGGCTTTTATGACGGCGGACTTGACCAAAAATGGTATCCGGGCAAGGATTACCACACGCTCTATATCGCTGAGATTGAAAAGGTGCTGGTAAAATAGAAAAAACCGCGGCGAACGGATGCTTCGCCGGGTTTTGGATAAGCTAATACCAAAGAAAAATTTGGGGGGATTTTAACATGCAGGAGCGAAGCAACTTTACCGGACGAATCGGGTTTGTACTGGCGGCCGCCGGATCGGCAGTCGGCTTGGGGAACATCTGGCGGTTCCCCTATCTCGCCGCGAAATACGGCGGCGGTATCTTTTTGCTGGTGTATCTTATTTTGGTAGTCACCTTCGGCTTTACGCTGATGATCGCGGAGATAGCCCTGGGCCGCAAAACGGGACTGAGCGCGATCGGCGCGTTCCGCGCGCTGGATAAGCGGTTTTCGTTTGTCGGCTGGCTTGCCTCCATCGTGCCGATGATTATCCTGCCGTACTACTGTGTCATTGGCGGCTGGGTGTTAAAATACCTGGTTTCCTTCGTTTCCGGGCAGGCAGCGGCGGCGGCAGGGAACGACTATTTTAACTCCTTCATTGCACAGCCGGTGCAGCCGGTGGGCTGGTTCGGTATCTTTGTGGTTGTCACCGCGGTAATCGTCCTGCTCGGCGTGGAAAACGGGGTGGAGAAGGCAAGCAAAATCCTGATGCCGGTTCTGGTCGTATTATCCATTGTGATCGCTGTTTATACCATTACACGTCCCGGCGCGTGGGAGGGTGTAAAGTATTATATCACGCCTGATTTTTCAAAATTTTCCTCGATCACGGTGCTGGCCGCGCTGGGGCAGATGTTCTATTCGATGTCACTGGCCATGGGGATCATGATTACCTACGGCTCGTATATGAAAAAAGAGGTGAGCATCGAAAAATCGGTCAAACAGATCGAATGGTTCGACACCGGCATTGCTTTTATTGCGGGGTTGATGATCGTTCCGGCTGTGTTCGTCTTCTCCGGCGGAGACCAGTCCGCGCTTCAGGCGGGACCAGGGCTGATGTTCGTCACCCTGCCGAAGGTGTTTGACAGCATGTCGCTGGGCGCCTTTGTCGGCGCGGCCTTCTTCCTGCTGGTGCTGTTCGCGGCGCTCACCTCCGCCATCTCCCTGATGGAAACGGTGGTGTCGATCGTACAGGACAAGCTCAAATGGGGCCGGGTGAAAAGCTCGATTCTGGTCTTTTTCGGCGCGCTGGTTGTCGGCGTCCCTTCCTCGCTCGGCTTTGGCGTATGGAGTGGGTTCCAGCCGATCAAGGGAATGACCATATTGGATTTCTTCGATTTTTTGAGCAACAGCGTCCTAATGCCGATCGTCGCGCTGCTGACCTGTATCTTTGTGGCCTATGTGGTTAAGACAAAGGTGATCTCCGACGAGGTGGCGCTGACCTCGCCGTTCAAACGCAAAAGAATGTTTGAAATCATCATCCGCTACATCGCGCCGGTCTGTATCCTGGCAATCCTGATAAGCTCGGTGTTAAACGCGCTCGGCGTAATGAAGATATAATATTGGTGTGAAGCAAAAGAGATACAGGCCACAAATAAGCCTGTATCTCTTTTGCTGTATGATTGCGTATTTAGAAAAATTCTCCCCCTTATTTTATGCGCTTCTCGAACCTCTAAACTGTCAATATCAGATTTCAATACTCCTATCTTTGTATTTGATTTCGTATCCCATAAAATCACGGTTGCAGCGTAATAGTATTTGCATCGCTGTCCCATACTACCGTCATGCCAAATTCTCTCGCAACGGCGTCTATCGGCACATACAGGGTATTGTCAATAAACCTTGCGCACACCTCAAGAGGAACCCAAAAGCCCTCTGCCTGATTTTTGCGCATACCGATCATGTTCGGCAGGATTTCTAAAACAGTAGAGTTTTTGCTTATCGCGGCAACATACCGAGTTTCGTCAAACTGAACATTGCAGCCGGCTAAATCGAATACATATACAGGCACAAGCATTTTTTCTTTGAAAACAGCATAGGAAATGCTGTAAACAGGTTCCGTCCCATTGATAAGAAGTTTTGCTGTGTCCTTTTTTGTTCCGTTTACCAATTCCGGGACCATAAGATCGTCATAGATAGCAGGGCACTCATATTCCTTGCCGTCCGCTGTTTTTTCAATTCCCGAAGTATAAGTGATATCCGGATATAATGCAAAGGATTTTTCTGTATCGCCCTCTTTATACGAATATTGCGACGCAAATGCTTTGGACAGCTTACTGATGTTATCGCGGGAGCTGTCGTATTTTTCAAAGCGGTTTTTCAGCGTTAACCGCTGCGTTTTGTCAGACCCGTCCATAATGACATATTCTATGGCATTGCTGTCTTCTGCGCTTGTTTTTTCTATCATTAGCGGAATATCGAGCGCGTTAAGGATCAGTATTCCCACATCATTTCTAATGGCCGGCGTATCAACGGAAAAACACATATCTTTTGTTAATCCAATTTTTGCGGCAACGGCCGTATATCCAGCCGGATACCCGCTGAGCATGGAGGCCATTGGTTCATACCCCAATAAACAATCCAACATTTTAACAATCTCTTCATTTGTCACATCGTTTTCGGGGTTGCAGTTGCCGTTTTCATCCCCATTTACGAGACCGTTTGCTTTCGCAGCAGCTATGTAGGAATATGCCCAATGGGTTTCCGGCACGTCGGGAAATGCATTTGTTTCTATAACGGATGTGCCTATGTTTCCGGCAACACAAATCATTTTGATTGCTTCTGCCCTGGTGATCGTGTCGTTTAACCGTAAATCACCGTTTGGATCCCCTGTCATAATACTCAAATTCGTTAATTCATTTTGTTGCTCTTTTGTCATTACAGCCGCGTTTACGCATACCGATACGGACAGCAAGCTGACTACAACTGCTACCAAACAAATTATTTTTTTCATTCGAAATTCCCTCCTAATCGTTTAATAAATAATGTATTGACCTTCTACTTTCCAAGTTCCTTCCGTTTTACCTTGTACAGATACGTCATAGGTTTTATCCTCGCTAAAACCAGTAAATGAATAAGAATTCACATCGTTTGCCAAAATGCCGAACTTCGCCACCACCTCTTTTGTTTCGGAGTCCGAAAAGGTTACGTCAACAAGATTTTCCGTGTTCACATCAAAATACAACGATATGGTTCCGTCCGGATCACAAGAGATGTTAGAACTTGTGGCGTTGCAATTGTTTTCATAACTATATTCATTCAGAACATAGTTTTCGCCCAACTGTACATTTTGTTCCTTTGTCTGCGTAATCCCTTTGTTGTTTAACATTTGCTCCACATTTGCGATTTGGGTTCCGCCCTCAAAGACATTTTGTCTAAAGTCAATGCAGTCGGCGGCCGTTTTTTCAGGTGATTTATCTGGCTCTGCTTCCGTAATTCCTGGAGTAGATTCCGTCTTGTTTTCTTGCATAAACGGTTTTGCGCTGTTTTCCTCCTTAATAGGTACAGCATTGTTTGACGTATCCATAGGCGCAGTTGCTTTTTGCGGGGGCTTATAATCTGTTCTTTCCGTTTTTGCAGGAAGCTCTTGCGTTGCATACGGTTCCGCGATGGTATTTTCCGGGGTGGCTTCGGAAATCATATCAGATTCATTCATAGCAGGAGGAATATCTCGTTTTTTTTGCTCTGTTGCATTTGTTCCAAACACCATAACGGAGAATACACAAATAATGATTGCCGAAATAGCTATCAACTTTGAATGTTTTTTTAGCTTAATCATACTTTTTACTCTCCTTTTCGTTAGATTGGCCGAAAAGCATACGTGGTAAAGCAAAATTGTTTTTGGTTTGTTTACAGAATTGTCAAGCAATGTATGCAGATATTGTTTTTTATGCTCAATACCGATTTTCTGCAACACAGTTTCGTCACAGGCAAGCTCGATATCGTCCGAAAACAGTTTGAACATAACCCAGCACAACGGGTTAAACCAATGCAGGGACAAAATGAGATACGCTGCAAGCTTTGTGATGTGGTCAGCTCTTTTCAAATGTATTTTTTCGTGCAGAATGATATAATCTAAATCCTGTTCCGGTATATGATCCGGTATAAAAATTTTAGGACGAAATATTCCGAAAACAAACGATGTCGGTATGTTTTCCACATAAATATTGTCTTTTCGCTTTACTGCAAAACGAAGCCTCTTTTTTAGAAGCAGATAAGATACTGCGCCGAACAAAAGCATTGTACACATCCCGGCAAGCCAGACAACAGCTGAAATCCATTTCATTGTTTCAATCCTATCGGCAGGTTTTGAAACATTCGGAACATCGGCTCTTTCATTTGGTAAAATCTCATATCTTGTCACGGCGTCTGTATCAACCATGTTTTCCGTCTGTTGGAAAGAAGCGTGATAAGTATTGTTAAGTGCAGACAGTGTATTAAACAGACTGATGTCACTTGAAATCGCAATGGGGCAGAGGAATCGAAATGCAATAACGCTCCACAGTAAAATCATAATCTTTCTTGGAAATCCAATCCTTTGAAAAATATATTTAACCGACAACAAAAGAATTGCGATAACGGACGTCATGCAACTCATTTTCAGGATAATAGAAAAAACAGAACAGAGCATATCGCTATCCCTCCAGCTTACTGTCAATCAGCCGCTTTATTTCAGCCGCTTCGCTCTCGGTAATTTTTTTGTTGTTCATAAACGAAGCGATAAACGCCGGCAGTGAACCTCCAAATGTATTGTTTACAACATATTCGCTCTCAAAAGCCTGCACATCTCGTTTTGGAATCAGGGATTTTACAACGCTATTTTCATTTTGCAAATAGCCCTTTTCCGAAAGTTTTTTTACCATCGTATAAGTTGTGGATTTTTTCCAGCCTAACACCTCCAGACATTTCTTCACAAGTTCACCCGATTGTATCGGTTCGTAGTCCCATACAATACACATAAACTTATAATCGCTTGTGCACAGTTTTAATGGTTCCATACCAACGCTCCTTTTAGTCTATAATCATAGATCGACCAGAGTCTATCATAATAGACCAAGATTGTCAAGTCTTTTTTTAGTACTTTAAAATCTAGTTTTTATAAAAAAGGATGGAAGAAAATTGGAGAAGAAAATCCAGCGGACACGGAGTACAAAAGATACAGATTATTTTTAACTTCATCGGTGAATTTGTCCCGCAAGAGGAATTTGTCCCGATAAAAAGAAAGTTCCGCAAGACTATTTCTAATCTTGCGGAATATACTTTTTTATTCACTTGTGTCTTTTTATGAGGGTTTATTCGATCTTCCATTTCCCTTTTGCTTATCTCGCTTTTTTATCCTGCCCGGTGCGTGCTCTTCATCGACAAACGGATTTTATCTGCTACCATCGCGATGAATTCTGAATTGGTCGGCTTGCCCCGGTCGGTATGGATGGTATAACCGAAGTAGGCGGACAGCTTTTCCGTTTCACCCCTGTCCCACGCAACCTCGATCGCATGACGGATGGCACGCTCGACCCGGCTGTTGGTAGTAGAATACCGCTTGGCAACCGCCGGATAAAGCTGTTTGGTAATGGAATTGATCATATCCTGATTATGTATCACCAGCATGATCGCTTCCCGCAGATACTGATAGCCTTTGATATGCGCCGGAACGCCCAGCTCGTGCATGATTTCTGTAATAACGGTTTCAAGGTCAAAGCTTTCCGGCTTGGCCACCGGTTTTGCCACAAGGGATGGCCGGGAAGTTTCTTGTACCATTGTTTTATTTCCTGTGAATTGGTTGATTCGTTCGACCAGGGTATTTAAGTCAATCGGCTTCGCCATGAAAAAATCCGCACCGAGGTGCAAGGCCGTTTGCGTTGTCATATCCTGCGCACTCGCGGTCAGCATGATACATACCGGTTGCTTTTCCAGACCTTCGTCCGAACGGACTCGCTTGAGCACATCCAGCCCGTCCACGAACGGCATGCAAATATCCAGCAGCGCAACATCCGGCTGAAGCTCCTGGATTTTCTCCACTGCTTCCTCCCCATCAAATGCCTGTCCGATGACTTCCATATTGGACTGACAACTGACATAGTCTGATACCGTTTCACAGAAATCAACATTGTCATCCGCCATAAATACCCGAATTTTTTCCATTCTTTTGCCTCCCTTTCTATTTTAATATCATTATACGATAAATTGTAAAAATTTTCAAGTCCTTTTTTAAATTTTTATTACAATTTTGTAAAATTTATGTTTCGGAGGCAGTTTACACTGCCTCCCATACTAACACTAAATTTAGAATACCTACCTTTTTTCTCAATTGTTTAACATGTTGTCGATAAAAATCCCATAACCCCGCAGAGGATCATTGACAAATACATGTGTGACCGCCCCAACCAGCTTTCCGTTTTGGATGATCGGGCTTCCACTCATCCCCTGGACGATGCCGCCGGTTTTATCAATCAGGCGCTGGTCTGTAATTTTAAGCACCATGCCCTTGGATGACTGCCAGTTTTGCAGGGACACCTTCTGGATCTCAATGTCATAGTATTCCACGGTATCGCCGTCGACATTGCTGATAATCTGCGCAGGGCCGGTTTCAACCATATTGCGTGTCGCAATGGCGACGGGCTCGTGCGCGGGGATACAGTCGGGTGAGCTGATCTGGCCGAATATGCCACAGGACGTGTTCTCTGAAATATGTCCCACCGAGTCAGCCGCGCCAAACGTACCGCGCAGCTCACCAGGCTGTCCCGCTTCCCCTTTTTTTACGCCCGTAACGGTTGAGGGAAGGATTTCTCCCTTGCCTACCAGCATGATATCATTGGTATCCACATCGGTGATTCCATGCCCCAGTGCGCCGAACTGGCCGCTTTTCGGATCGTAAAAAGTCAGCGTGCCGATTCCGGCGGTGCTGTCGCGCACCCATGCGCCGATATGATACAGCCCGTCTGAGGCGTTCCTCTCCGGCGTCATCTTAACCGCCAATGGCTTCCCGTCACGCAGCAGCTCAATCTCAAGCTCCTGCCCCTGAGAGCCCTGTACGAGCTCCTTAAGCATCTCGGTGTCCGCCACAACATTCCCATTGATTTTCGTAATAATGTCGCCCTGCTTTACCTTGGCGGAACGCGCAGGGTTCACATGGCGGTCGTCCTCGGTGTAGATGTTCGACATCCCGATCACAAGCACCCCGTCCGTCTCGATCTTCACGCCGATCGTGTTCCCGCAGGGAATAACCTCGACTGGCGGGATAACGGTTACCGAGACGCTTTTCACCGGAATTCTGTCAAACAGGAGGAACTGCTTTTGATAGGTGCCCTCCTCATCTGCCGAAAAATGGAAGGAACCCAGTATGCCTTTTTGACCGCTGCCTTCCAGCCCATCTTCACCCAGTTCACCGCCGGCGGCCACCTTTTCTGTCCCTTGCACGCCGCCCAGCGCGATGTCGATCCGCTCGCCCTCCACCAATACGATGTCAGACGGCAGAGAAAAATATCCATATAACGTAAAACAAACCAGTATTAAAATAATAATCCATGCAAAGGATACATAGTGCCGCTTCCTATAGCACAAGTGAACCACTCTCCAGTCGTTGAAACAATTTTTCTGCCCATACTTAAATTGTCCGGCTGGAGATGTTCTTATGCTAACAATAAATAATCAAAATGCCAATGCCGCAAACGATGCGGATTCGCGGCTTTCTCAATAATTACATGCCATGGCGCCGCCAGGACTTTCCTTATTTTTTAACGAAAACAGGCAATAGCTCCTGTGGTGTTTCTACTATATAAGTAGGACGGCAGTTCTCTATTTCCTGCCGGGTTCCAAAGCCGTAGAGTACACCGACCGATTCCGCGCCGCAATGGTGGGCGGCGTCAATGTCAAAGCAGCGGTCTCCGACCATGACGCAGGGGACCGACAGCATCCTTTGCGCCTCCTCCACAAGATCCGCCTTGTGTGAAACGGTCCGGCTCAGGGTTGCCGCGAATACCTGTTGAATATAGGCGTCCATCCCGCTTTTTTGCAAAATCGGGACTGCAAATTTTTCAGGTTTTGCGGTACACAAAGCGACTTTCATCCCAGCATCCCGCAAACCCCGCAAGATCTCCGGGATGCCGTCATAAACGGCAAATTCATCCTTGCCCTTTTCATTATAATAGTCCCGGTAGTGTGCAACCGCCTCTTGCGCCTGCCGTGGTTCCATCCCATAGCCACACCGGAACAGCTCAACAAGCGGCGGGCCGATGAACTCACGCAGCTGCGCAAACGGCATGGGAGGCAGTCCCATACAGTCCGCCGCGTAATTGGCCGCGTTTGAGATCCCCTCCCGCGAATCGATCAATGTCCCGTCCAAGTCAAACAAAACCGCTTTTTCCATGTAGTACCTCCTATATTATGTTGATACTACAAGTATATCTGCTTTAAAATGCTTTGTCAAACAAGAAGGGGGGCTTTTGGGGCCTGTGGGCATTCCTTTTCTATTTTCGCGCCCAGAGACGCGAGCTTTTGGTCAAACCCTTCATAGCCGCGCTCGATATGTTCAATTTCTCCGATCTCGGTTTCGCCCTCCGCCGCCAGTCCCGCCAGGACAAGTGCCGCGCCGGCCCGCAGATCGGTCGCCTTTACCTGCGCGCCCGTCAGCTTTTTTTCGCCCTCGATAATTGCGGTGCGTCCCTCTATCTTGATGTTTGCCCCCATGCGTTTGAGCTCCGAAACGTGCATAAAACGGTTTTCAAAAATGGTTTCGCTGATGATGCTGGTGCCGTCGATCAGGCTCAGCAGCGAGGCAAACTGCGCCTGCATATCGGTAGGAAAACCGGGATAGGGAAGCGTTTTGATATCTGCCGCTTTCATTTTATCCGCCGCCTGGACACGGATGGCATCCTCAAATTCGGTGATCTCTACCCCCATCTCGCGCAATTTTGCGGTAATTGGGCGAAGGTGGTCGGGCACCACGTCATGGAGCAGGATATCGCCCTTTGTGATCGCTGCCGCTGTCATGAAGGTTCCCGCCTCGATGCGGTCGGGGATGATTGTGTGGGGGGCACCGGAAAGCTCCGGTACGCCGGTGACATGGATGGTGTCGGTGCCGGCGCCCTCAATCTTTGCCCCCATGCCGGTCAGGAAGAGGGCAAGGTCTATATTCTCCGGCTCGGTCGCCGCGTTTTCAATCACGGTTTCCCCCTCAGCCAGCGTCGCTGCCATCAAGATATTCTCGGTCGCGCCGACGCTTGGAAAGTCAAGGTATATATTCGCGCCGTGGAGTTTTTTTGCCCGCGCCTCCACAAATCCATGCCCTTGGGATATCTTGGCCCCCATTGCCTGAAACCCTTTTAAATGAAGGTCTACCGGTCTGGTGCCGATGGCGCAGCCGCCCGGCAGGGATACTCTGGTTTTTCCCTTTCTTGCCAGCAGCGGTCCCATAACCAAAAAAGAGGCGCGCATTTTGCTCACCAGCTCGTAAGGGGTAATGCTGTTTTTAAGCTTTCCGGTTTCAATCAGCAGGTCGCCCTGCTCCAGCAGGCCGACCTGGCAGCCGAAGCTTTTTAACAAATCCTGCATAATTCTGATGTCACTTAAATCCGGCACATGGGAAAGCTGGCAGGGCGCATCGGTCAGCAAGGTAGCCGCCATGACCGGCAGCGCCGCGTTTTTTGCTCCTCCGATCTTGATCTCTCCATGCAATGGGCCACTCTTTTGTAACATATATTTTGCCAATTTCTTCTTCCTCCGCATCTCATTTTCTCTTTTTTTATTGTAGGCGAATCTATGCTGTTTTACTCGCTGAATTTTTTGTATTTTCAGCAAAAATCAGAGAATGAATGGATGCGATGGCCGAACGATTAATGTTACATGAAACTTCCTTTGTAATACTTGATTATTTTGGCTAAACT
>CABSMD010000031.1 GCA_902478725.1 uncultured Clostridia bacterium | reverse complement strand
CAAAACAACTGGTACTTTTGGCACTCTATGATGTGTTGGAACAGGAAAATAGTGAATACCATAAAGATACCGGCGGCGATATCCATGCAGGCGTTACGGTTTACGGAAACTACAGCGAATTTTCCTTTACTGTATCGGAGGATATTCCGGCGACAAATCTTTCGGTTGCCGTTGTGTTGCCGAGTATCGGTTTGTCCGAGCAAGGTAAAAAGCGGGCGGAAAATTATTTGGCTGATCGTGTAGAACAGCTGCTGGAAAATGAGCTGAAGATCAAAAATTTAATTGCGAAACAAACAAAGGGGGCATAAAAATGAAAACGAAAAAAATCACAAAAATCTTGACATGTATGCTGCTTATGGTGTGTATGCTGCTCACGCTGCTGCCTGCAAATTTTGTATTTGCGGAAGAACCCATTCCCTACACGGCGCCGACCATTACCCGTTTTTATCCAACAAATCCTGTCACTTTGCATATCGATATTTCTTTTCCCGTAGAGCAAAACGACGATGTCTATAAGCTGTATGTGCGGGCATTTTACGAATATACGGTAAACGGCAATGTATACCGTGTGGATAAGTATGAGGCCAGCACTTCCGCCTATGATGACGAAACGGGCGTTTATGAAAACCTTATGATCCAGCTTGCGCCGAATATGGGCGGGCTGTATGACGTGTATGCGGTGGCGGGCGCCATTTATTCAGACGGCACCATAGTGGAAACCGATCCGCAAAAGGTGCCTGCGGACCTCTTGCCGTGGCATGATGTAGACAACGGCTCTACTATTTGCCAGCCTATTAAAGTGGCAGCACTTGTGGGAACAGACGACAACGGAAACCCCGTCTATACCGGCTATCAGTTCGGTCATGGATACGGCACAGTGGAAGATAATCCTCTGGCAAATGAGGATGTTGAAATCGAAAACGCCAGCATCACCTACCATGACAATGTTTTGACGCTGAGCGGCTACTTTGGTGATATCAATATCACTCAGCCCTGGGCCGGCTATGATGTGACAAAGCTGGTTTTGGACAACGCCCATTTTGAAACGCTTTATACCAGTTGGCACAAGCCGCTGAACATTGAGGTGATCGGCTTCAGCAGCGGAGTAATATGGTTTGACCACGGAACTGACATTCTTATGACTGCAGCTCCCGGGCAGCCGGAAATGCCAACCTTTAGCGGACCGCTTATTTCCCACGGGGCGTCCGGCACAGATGTGAGCGTTGCCATTCTTTCAAACATTCGGTATTTGGCACATTCCGATGACGCCAAGCCAAATTCCTGGTACCGAACCATCGGCCTGTCCGCCATTGCATTTGATAACTGCGATGTGGAGATTACAAACACGAATAATTTTAGGTCGGCAATTTCCACTTCAGATCATACCCTCGCCTCCAGCGCCTCTTTGTGGACAAGAATAAACGGGAGTTCTTTGATTGTAAAAGACAGCGATTTTCGCATATACAGCGACGCAAACGCCATCTACATCGGAAACAGCTATCCCTACGGTTTGCAGGATATGTTAACAGCCGATGTTGTCTTTGACAACTCCAGGGCAGAGATTCTTTTGGGGTTAACGGATAAAAGTTCATACACTACAGCTATCGGCGAATCTGCAGTAACAGGCACTTTGGATGTAAAAAACGGAAGCTCGCTTAAGATTTACTCCAACAAGACGGGCGGCTATACGGCGACCGAAGGGTTCAATACTGTTCATGTGGATAAAACCTCCGAAATGCTGATTGATCTGAAAACTCCTTATAACGAGACTTTGAGCGGACGGTATCTTATGGGCATAACTTCAACTTCCCGAGACTCTCTGATCGATATTGAGGGTAAGCTCAATATATCCTTGGAAAACGGATATGAAAACTTAAGTACTCCTCTGCGCGGTATCCGCTGCAACGGAACGATTAACTTCCATAAAGGCGCCGATGTGGATATTGATGTAAAGGGCGGAAAAGAATTATATGGAATTGATGTCTATGGCACAGGCTTAATAAATATAGATAATGCCGACGTTGATATTACTGTTTTGTCCGACCCGACCTCTACAACCAGAAGCTACGGAATAAACTCAATGACAAGTACATTATCAAATGCCAATGTAAAAATTGATATGCAGGGCGGATTGTGCACCTGTTATGATACAGTCAATCTTGATATTGATAATACAAATCTGGAAATTGGTATACACCGTTCGTTAGATACGATAAAAAGTAGATACAACTACCCATTTGATATGAGCAGTGAAGGTGCGGTATTGGCGGGGAACAACACCATAATCGCACGTGTGCCTGCGGAATGTTATGATTACATAAAATCATATATGGAAGATTATTTTCCTGATGGCAGCTATGACCTTGACAAGTGCATTTGTGAGCCGGGCTCTATTAACAGCGAATGTATGAAAAAGGCGGAGGAAATAACTCCGTTCACAAGAATAAGTGCTCCGCAAAGAGATGAGAACAGCATAAGCTTTATCGCCTCATGGCACAGAGGCGCTGCCGAAACAGGCAAGCCTATTGCTGTTCTTTATGACGAGGCGGGAAGAATGGTAAGCCTGCAGTTCTTGTCAGATATCGAAGCAAATGACAGAACGAATGTCACCTTCCCTTTGGAGGGAACAGAGCTACCTGGGTCTTGCAGCGTAAAGCTGTTTTTGTGGGAGGACTTTTTGAAGCTTTCTCCTCTATGCGGCTTTGAAGAGGTGTTATTTCCGCCTTTATCAGAATAGCAGCATTGTGTGGAATAATCCTGATAAGAATACGCTGATACATAGCATGAATCAAGGCAATTTTGCAGCGGTTTTTGAAAAAGTAACCAAATTAACGCCTTCATGTTGAAGGCATGATGAACGCCGTTCGTCAGAAGGTATTTGCCTTTTTGACGGGCGGCGTTTTTTTGATATTGATTAAAAATGAAAGGCATGATAACAACGAATATTTTTGTGCGGAAGCAAAACAGACTACATTTTGGTGTGGCAGACACCGCCTGACGGCGGTATATCAATCTGAGCCGGACGGTCCTGCCGTGCGGTTAGGATTGGTGAAAAGTGAAGTGGCATAAACATCACAAAAAGATAGATAAACCGCCGCACGGCGGAAAACAGCTCTATTCCAATCGTGCAGCCAAATTGATTCCTTTTTTGAAGGATAGGTTTGGCTGTTTTTCTTTTTCGTGCTTCTTTTCATCTGCCCGTGCACCACCGTTTTGTGGTTTATAGCCATTTGACAATTCGGGAGGTGCAAAAAATTTTTTATAAAATTTCATTTCACACCGTGTTTTTTCGGCTGTTTTGGGATTACCTACATGAAAGGCAAAAAAGAAACACCAACTTTCTTAACGGAAAGGGGGTAAAACAATGGGCAACAATAACGAAAAGCGTATCTCAAATCAGTTTTGAGCGTTCTGTACCCGCGTACTGAAAAACGAAGCGCGCAAGATATATAAAGTGTATGCGGCACAGAGAAAACGGGAAGTGTCATTAGCTGAGCTTACACCGGAACAGGCGAGACAGCTATCCGGCGAGGACAAGTATTTCAGCGACCAGCACATTTTTAATGTCTTAGGCAAAGAGATTGTAGTTGTCGGTAATCTGCTCGCAGAAGCCATCAGGCAGCTTCCGCAGGAAAAACGTAACATTATTTTGCTGTCATACTTTGCGGAAATGACCGATAAAGAAATCGGCGTCTTGCTCCAGTCCTATCAACAATCTATTTGCAGGCGGCGTGCAGCTTCCCTGAAACTATTGAGAGAGTATTTTGCAAAGGAGGGTATCGAATGGGACGACATGTGAACACGGAAGAAATTCCTGTTGCCGTTATTTCCGCTGCAACGCAGGGTAAGCCGGATGCGATTTCTTACGTCTTGCGACATTATAGAAAGTACATACGGAAATTAGCAACCCGGACGCTGAAAGACGAATACGGCAACGAATACCTTTTTGTAGATGAAGATATGGCAAACAGGCTTCAATCAAAATTGATATTCAGTATTATTTCCGACTTTAGCATTTTGCCCGCTTAAAACTATTATATGGGGCGTGTGCCTTTCCGCGCCCTGCATTGTTAAACAGTTTATTGGTTTTTTCAAAACGCATTGCGGGAAAATGCGTTTTGAAAAGGCCGATAGCAGCCTTATATCTTGTTCTTTGACAAAGAAAGCGGGCTGCCGCAGTATAGGCAAACAAACACATTCCGTCCGTGCCGAGCTTTGCGGAAAATGCGCCATGACGTAGGCGGAGAGCAAACCGGTTTCCCGGTGCTTCTACCTTTTGCATATTGCAAAACTTTCCACCAGACAGAGCGATAACCATTTTACCGCAGTTGCAGATATGGCAGTCTGCAAGCCATGACGTGCGGACGCAATAATGATACTCCCGCCTTGAACGCGTCACGGCATTGGGCGGCTGCATGAGAACCATGCAGGGGTGAAATTCCCGTGGAGCGCAGCCGGCGCCGTTTGGATTTGCTAATCATCAGGAAATATGTTATGAGGTATTGTTATGGAACATGAAACAAACAATCATCAGAGAGAAAAATTGAAACAGGGCGATACTGAATTTGCGAAAACAACCACCTATGATTTTGATAAAAATTCATTTGTTGTGGAGCCGGTTTTCAAGGAACAGGCAAAGGACACCTTGGGGACTGTTTTGGTGCGTTTAATGCAATCAGAACAATAAAAACAGAAAAATCATCATAAAACGGGCTGACAGTTTCATAAAAGCGCGGTATAATATTCTTATAATACTGTTATTGGCTGTCGGGGAAAGGAGGATTTATGAGACAGTCAAAAAATAAAAAAAGAGAGGTTACCGCAGCTATTTACGTCCGCCTTTCGCGTGATGATAATTTAGAGGGTGAAAGCTACAGCATAGGGAACCAGAAAAAGCTGCTTACCAAAATCGCTAGGGAAAAAGGCTATACAAACCTGCTGACCTTCTGTGACGACGGTATATCCGGCGTTACGATGGAACGGGACGGCTACAAAGATATGATAAAGGCCATTTTGGACAATAAAGTTTCAGCGATTTTTGTCAAAGACCTGTCAAGATTGGGGCGTAATTATATTGAAGTCGGCAAGCTGACCGAGGAATTTTTGCCTGATCATGATATACGGCTTGTTGCCGTATCGGACAACATTGACACCGAGGAAGGCGAAAACGAGCTTGCCCCGATAAAAAATCTGTTTAACGAATGGTACGCACGCGACATCAGTAAAAAGCGGCGTATCAGCAACAAGATAAAAGGGAACGCAGGCGAACCTATGGGACTGCCGCCGTATGGTTATATGAAAAACCCGGACGGCAGCAAAAGCTGGGTAGTTGATGTGGAAGCGGCGGCTGTTGTGCGCAGGATTTTCAATATGACGCTGGACGGCATGGGGACGCAGCAGATAGCGGACACCCTTGCAGGGGAAAAGATACCGATCCCCACCAGCTATTGGGGCAGCAAAGGGATCGGACGTCCCGGGGCAAAAAAAGCCCCAAGCTGTGAATGGCGCAGCTCAACGGTGGTTTCCATTCTTTCCAAACAGGAATACTGCGGCGATGTGATAAACTTTAAGACCTACTCGAAATCATACAAGAATAAAAAGCGTATGGCAAACGATAAGGAAAATTGGGTTATCTTCAAAGATGTTCACGAGCCGATCATTGAGCGTTCTGTTTGGGAACTGATACAGGAACGCAGGAACCAAAAGACACGCAGGCGTAAAAACGCGGACGGCGAAAAGAATATGTTTTCCGGTTTGCTGGTATGCGCCGACTGTGGCAGCAGCTTGTGGTACCACTTCAATCAGGGCAACCCGGAAATCCAATATTTTAATTGTTCCGGCTATAACAGAGGGAAACGTAAAATATGCACCTCTACTCATTATATCCGGGTAGACTTTTTGGAAAAAGTTGTGCTCGGCGAAATCCGGCGGCTCACAAAGCTGGCAACGCAATATGAATCTGAATTTGCAAAGATTGTGATGGGACATTCCATACAGACAGCGCGGCAGGAACGGCAGAAAAAGCAAAAAGAACTCAATTCCCTTACGGCAAGGGATAAGGAGCTTGACAACCTGTTTGAGCATATCTACGAGGACAATGTTTTGGGCAAGATAAGCGACGACCGCTTTGCAAAGCTGTCCGCAAAATACGAGGCGGAGCAAAAGAAAGTTACCGCCCGTATGAAAGAATTGCAGGAAGAACTCGACAAAGACAAAAGCAAAGCCGTGACAAGCGATATGTTCATGGCTTCTGTACGCAAATATACACGGGCACGTAAGCTGACGCCGAGGATGTTAAATGAGCTGATTGAGAAAATCGAAGTACATCAGGCCGAAAAGATTGACGGCAAAACCGTCCAACGGCTAACCATTCATTATAATTGTATCGGTGCCATTGAAATACCCGACCTTGACAAATTACCGGAAAACAAGGTATCGGTACATACAAGGCAAGGGGTAGACGTTCACTATGCCGCCTGTGCAAGCTGAAAAGCAAATAAAAAACCGAGTGCTATACAGAACCCTTTAAGTCCTGTAAGAACACTCGGTATGGTCGAGGTGACAGGATTTGAACCTGCGACCCCTACGTCCCGAACGTAGTGCTCTACCAAACTGAGCCACACCTCGACATAATGGAATCGGGAACACAACGAAAGTTATTATACCATACTTTTTTTTCATTTGCAAGACCTTTTTTATTTTTTGTTGCGCCCAAAAATCTGGTCCGTACGGATAAGAAATGAAGGATAAGGTAAGATACCGCGTATCTTACCTTATCCTTCATTATCACAACAGCCTAATAAACATACCTGACCGGGCTTGCTCATTGCTGCTTATCCCATTCTTCCAGGTATCCCTCCTGAAAAAATATGCTTTCTCGGCCGCAATGATGGCAGTAACGGGCGTTTCCAGGCAGTATGGCGTCGCACAGCGCACCGGAATGCGGTCGGAAGGGATATTGGCTACTATTGCCGGAACAGGCGTTTATAATCGGACTTCCGCAAAGGTTGCAGTAATATCCGCTGAGATGATGATTGCCACAAACCGGGCAAAGCAAGGCTCGTCCTTCCCCATCGGTTTCAATGACGCCATAGCGCAGCAGTGCCCCGCCACGGAAGGAGGTAAAGCCATTCGATCCGCATATAGCGCAGTAGGCCGCACCCGGTTCCCGAACCGGCGTGTTGCAGTTCGCACAAACCATGGTCTGTGGCTCCTGCACGATCCTCCTGTACATCCCCAGCACATCATGAAACCGTTCCCTCATCAGGCGCTCTCCAAGCGGTGAGCATTGCGCCAAATCGTCCCCGAAATGCAGGTAACGGATATATGCCGCCTGGTGACTAAGCCCGAAGATAGCACTAATTTTTCCGGTATCTTCGGGTGCTATTCCGATGCTGTTCATGAGATAGACCGGAGCCAGAAGATTGCGTGCGAAGCAGTTTGCTTCTTTTTCAATCTCACCATAGTCCGCATCCGAGATTCCACGCAGAAGGGTATCACGGCTAAGCAGGCGGGAATGATTGAGAAAATGATGGCCCAGCTCATGGGCGATCGTGAAACGATCAAGGCCCTGGTTGTCCAGCGTATCGTTGTAATAGATAATGATACGGTTATCCATCCTGATATACGCCCCAAGTTCGCTGCCTAGATAGTCCTGAAATTCCTCCACGGTGCAGTCCTTGCCCGCAATAGCACGCGAGTAGGAACAAAGCCTCATACGATAGAGCGAATGGCGGTTGATTTGGGATATAATCTGCTGCGGTGAAACCGGAAGGGTTTTGATTCCATATGTTTCAAAAACCTCCATTACGGCAGCATAAACCCTTTTATAATCCGCTTGATAATTCAACCCTGATCATCATCCTCATCAAAGAATTCATCAAAATTACGCACTAAGAGCTCCATTACCTTAGCTTTGCGTTGCGGCTCCATCTTCCCCAGCCCGCGCCGGAAGGCAATGAGCATTTTCTGATCCTCCGGGTCTTCTACCAAAAATCCACGCCTCTCCAAAAGCTCCGCGTAGTCCACGCCATATGCGCGGGCAAGCCCTTCGATCATCTCGATCTTCGGCAATCGAAGATCACGCTCAATCTTAGATAAATACCCTTTGTCGATGTGTGCTATCTGGGCAAGCTGCTGCAATGACCTATTGCCGCGCACCTCGCGCAAATATTCGCCAAATGTCATATAAATCACTCCTTTCAGAACTATTATACACTATTTGTAGACATTTGTACACGTTTCATAAATTTTTCCCCAAAAAGTGTTGACAATTGGACACTGATGTGATATAGTTTTTGTGTTCAAAAGAACACTACGTAGTCAAGGGGGTGACTCAATGATTGCTGTGAAAAATGTGGACTTGTTACGCACTCTGATTCTCAAGAAAGGCTATAACTATGCTATGTTCTCCAGAACGATCAGTATTAGCCGTTCCAGCCTGAATAAAATTTTTCAGTCCGCAAAAGTATCACCGGTCATTGCTCACAAAATCGCGGCGGGACTAAACCTATCGTTTGACGATCTCTTTGAGATCCGCAAGCCATGATTAAGTCCCACAAAGGCACGCCTGTGGGGACAGGCGTGCCTGCTTTTTTTAAAAATCCACCTTTTGCATATATCGTTTGCTAACAGAAGAAAACGCCTGTCAAACCTGATAGGTGTTTTCTCTTTATATGGATTGTATTTCTGATGGTTTTGCTGTACAATGGGCATATTATCTAGTATAATGTAAAAAAGTATCTTTCCGGAATCATCGGACTGCGTGAGATAAGAGAAATAAAAAAGCAAAAGGAGGCGCGTTGATGCGTATACTTGCAGTAGGGGATGTGATTGCCCGCCCGGGGCGGGAGTATGTGGCGCGCTGTCTGCGCGAGATCATACGGAGGTACGGGGTAGACCTGTGCATCGTAAACGGAGAAAACGCCGCCGGTGGGCGCGGCATTAATCGTGAGAGCTATGAGCTGTTGATGGACGCCGGGGCGGATGTGATTACATTAGGAAACCATACTTGGGACAACCGTGAGGTAATATCGCTTTTCGACGACGGGTGTAGCTTGGTGCGTCCGGCAAACTACCCGCCTTCAGCACATGGAAACGGATATCTGGTCTATGATATGGGAAAATATTGTGTCTGCGTCATCAGTCTGATGGGGCGGGTCGGGATGGACGCGCTTGACTGTCCGTTCCGTACCGCCGACCGGATTTTGGAGGAATGCGGCTGTAAGATGGTTGTAGTAGATTTTCATGCCGAGGCGACCAGTGAAAAGCAGGCGATGGGATATTACCTTGACGGGCGGGTAAGCGCAATTTTTGGGACGCACACCCACGTACAAACGGCGGACGAAAGAATTCTGCCGGGCGGTACGGGTTATCTGACCGACGTGGGCATGACGGGGGTGATTCAATCGGTGATTGGAATGAAGGTGGAAAACTCGGTCGCGCGGTTCGTAACCAAAACACCGCACCGCTACGAAGTGGCGCTGGGAGCGGTCATGTTCAACGGCATACTTTTCGACGTTGACCCGAAAACCGGGCACACCACCGGAATAGAACGTTTATTCATACGGGAATAGGAGGCGGCAATGGTGAAAGAATGGGGTAGCACAACAGCCGAGAGCCGTAAAAGGTGGGAAGCCAACGCAGATTACTGGGATGCGGCAATGGGGGACGAGAGCAACCGCTTTCACAGGGAGATCGTTCGCCCGGCGACGGAGGAACTGTTGGGCGTAAAGCACGGAGACCGCGTGTTAGACTGTGCCTGTGGCAACGGAAATTTTACACGGCGGCTGGCTGAGTCCGGCTGCTATGTGACCGCGTTTGACTTCAGTGAGACGCTGGTTGCGCACGCGCGGGAGAGGTGCGGACAGTATGCGGAAGCGGTGTCCTTCCATGTGGCGGATGCGACAAAAGAGACCGAGCTGCTTGCGTTGGGAAGCGGCTTTGACGCGGCGGTCAGTAACATGGCGGTAATGGACATCGCGGAGGTTTCACCACTGTTTCGGGCGGTGTATGCCATGCTGAAGCCAGAGGGCGTTTTTGTGTTTTCGCTGATGCATCCCTGTTTCCAGCCTCCCAACATGCGCAAGGTGACCGAAACGGAGGAGATCGGGCGCGAGCTGGTGACCCGCCACAGCATCCAGATCTTTGAATACATCTCGCCGCGCCGCTTTGAAGGGATCGCTCTTGCGGGGCAGCCCATGGCGCAGTTATACTACCACCGTCCCCTATCCGTCCTGCTGGAATCCTGTTTTTCGGCGGGATTTGTGATGGATGCCATGCGGGAGCCCGTTTTTCCCAAACAGGAAAACATGCGGTTCGACTGGTATGAGATACCGCCCGCTGTGGTAATCCGCTTGAGAAAAAAGGCATGGTAGAAAGGTAAAAAACGACATGGGGGGAAACCGACATGTTTTCGATGCTTCCGCTGCGCTCCAGCGGGCTTGTATTTTTGTGTCGCCTGATGAACCAGCCCCAGGTGCGTGAACAGGTTCATATCGGGCAGACCAGCCCGGCGTTTTGGTGGCGGGCTTACCAGGTATGGCGGCGGGACACGGAAGAATGGAATTTTCTGATCTGCCGTCACCGCCGTCCGGTCGGATGGCTCAAGCTGAACCAGACCGGGCAAAGGCTGTGGATCTCTATGCTGGTGGTAAGCCCCACCTTACAGCGCAGCGGTGCGGGGACATTTGCCCTGCGCTGGGCCGAACGGTTCGCGGCACGGCACGGCTTTTTAAGTGTGAACTTACATACCACCATCGACAACCTGCCCGCCCAGCGGTGTTATTTAAAGAACGAATACCGTATCACCGGGCGCGACTGGTGTACTACCTCTGACGGCGGGTACCATATGCGCTATACCTTTTATAAGGATTTACAAGGCGGCGGGGAAAGGAACACAAAATGACAAACAAAGAAATTTTACATATTGCAATGCGGCAATCAGCTATCGACAGCGGCTGTTCGACGGATGATTTTTTATCCGCTGAAAACAAGATCGTATCTTCTGGCGTGAACCCTTCGGCAAGAAAATACCTGGAGCTGCCATTTGACTGCGACCTGACTTCCTATGGCGGCAACATTGTGGCGTCGGTTTCAGACGAACTGGAGGCGCTTACCTGGGAATACATCAGCCGGTATCCGGCCGAGCACTGCTTTGAGACACCAAACCTGCATGTTTTCATGGAAAAGCTGAAACCGTTGGGCTGGAATGTCTGTTTCATGGCGGAGTATTTTCTGCCTGATCTGGACGCGCTAAAGCCACTCGTATGCCGCTATGAAACCAAACTTTTATGGCCGGATGATTTGAAAGGATATTATCTGCCGCAATGGAGCAACGCGCTGTGCGAGAAGCGGAAAGAGTTGGACGTCCTAGCGGTCGGCGCGTTTGACGGCGACACGCTGGTCGGACTTGCAGGCTGTTCGGCAGACTGTGATACCATGTGGCAGATCGGGATTGATGTGCTTGCCCCCTACCGCAGACAAGGGGTCGCCTCCTGCCTGACCAGCCGTCTGGCGGCGGAGACTCTAAGACGCGGAAAAGTGCCGTTTTATTGCTGTGCCTGGTCCAACATCGGCTCCGCCAGAAACGCCATCAAAAGCGGGTTCCGGCCCGCTTGGGCACAGGTAACCGTTAAAAATATAGATTATATAGCAAAACTGAATCAAACCATGGGATGATACCCAAAAACGAACCGAAAACAGGCGAGAATCGGATAACTGGAACCGAACACTTATATTAAAATAGGAGGTTTTTATGGACATTCCAATCCTGCAAGCGGAAAACCTGAAACAATATTCATCCCTGCGTCACTGCTTTACCACCCGTTTGGGTGGAACGAGCCGGGAACCCCGCTTTTCTTCGCTCAACCTCGGGGTCAAAACGGAGGATGCGCGCTCATGCATCCACGCCAATTTTGACGCAATACGCGAACGGGTGGGATTTACTGATATTGTCCTGGCCAATCAGGAGCATACCGACACCGTCCGCGTGGTGAACCGTTCCGATGCCGGGCGGGGTCTGACCATACCCCTATTTCCCGAAGGGGTGGACGCACTGGTGACCAACACACCTAATCTTGCGCTGGGTGTCGTGTACGCCGATTGTGTACCGGTGTTGCTGTACGATCCGGTGAAATCGGCCATCGGTGCGGTGCATTCCGGGTGGCGAGGCACGGTGGCACGGATTGCGGTAAAGGCAGCGCAGATGCTCTGCCACACTTACGGCAGCCGGCCGGAAACCATCGTGGCGGCCATCGGCCCGTCCATCCGCCAATGCCATTTTGAGACAGGCCTTGAGGTGGCACAGGAATTCAAGGCGGCCTACGGCGGCTTTTTTTCTGAAATCACCCAAACTCGAGGGGATAAAGCTTATATCGACATGCAATCCGCCGTAGCGCACGACCTGAGGGAGTATGGCTTGCGGGACGTCGGTGATCTGGGGCTGTGCACGGTATGCCGCAACGATACCTTCTTTTCCCACCGCTGCGGCGACGGCGGCAGAATGTGCGCGTTGATTGAAATGGTAAGCGAAGAACGGAAATAAAAAATGAGATTCCTGTTGATTTTTTGTCCGAGATACGGTAAGATATTAGAAAATGGATTTTATTCTGAGGATAAGCGAGGGCTGTGTTATGGCAAATGAAAAGGAATACAATATCGCGTCTGACTTCGTCGCGATCTGTGCGCGAGAGGACGGTGTGAATATCATTGGGCTCACCCGTGGGGGGGAGACCCGTTTTCACCATACCGAAAAGCTGGATAAGGGCGAGGTTTACATCGCCCAGTTCACCGAGAACACGTCGGCGATGAAGGTGCGCGGACGCTGCACGATCTATTGCCGCTACGGTGTAATCGAAGCGGGGATCGAGTGACGACCATGTGGGTCGTGGTGTATATAGCACAGGATCGGGAAGCCTGTGTTAGGATTATTGAGGTGCTCGAAAATGAGGGCATTCTTGTCAAGTCGCGTCCGGTCAGCTCGGACGGGGCGGAGTTTGAAATATTGGTTCCGGAAAGCGAGGCGGACGAGGCGCACCGTGTTCTGTTGGACGCGGCGTTATAGTACGCTTTGCCTGGGCAAAATGTATCGGAGGTGTAGGTATGTCTGAAAATATAGAAAAAAAGACGGTCAAGACGATTGGTGTGCTCACAAGCGGCGGCGACGCACCGGGGATGAATGCCGCGATTCGCGCGGTCGTCAGAAGTGGGATCGCCAATGGCCTGCGGGTGATGGGTATCCGCAAGGGGTATGAGGGGCTGATCAACGGTGATATTTTTGAGATGACGCCGCGTTCGGTGTCGGATATCCTCCAGCGGGGCGGCACTGTACTGCAGACCGCGCGGAGCAAGGAATTCACTACAGAGGCCGGCATGGCCAAGGCGATTTCAATCGCCAAGGTGTTTGAAATAGACGGTATTGTGGTAATCGGCGGCGACGGGTCATTTCGTGGTGCGCGGGATTTGAGCATCCGCGGCCTGCCTACGGTTGGGATACCGGGTACCATTGATAACGACATCGGCTGTTCGGATTATTCGATCGGGTATGATACCTGCCTCAATACCGTGGTACAGGCGATCGACAAGATCCGTGACACCGCAACCTCGCACGAACGCTGCAGCGTGGTGGAGGTTATGGGGCGGCGCGCGGGGCATATTGCGCTCAACGTCGGCATTGCTACCGGCGCCGAGGCGGTTATTATTCCGGAACGACCGTACGATTTTGACCGCGATGTACTCAAACCAATTTTTGAAGGCAAACAACGCGGCAAAAAACACAATATGATTATTCTGGCCGAGGGCATCGGCGGCGGCATCGAAATGGCCGCTAAAATTGAAGAAATGACCGGTATTGAGACCCGTGCGACGATTTTAGGATATATCCAGCGGGGCGGCAGCCCAACAGTGCGCGACAGGGTGATGGCAAGCCAGATGGGCGGCAAGGCAGTCGAACTGCTCTGCCGTGGAATCGGCAACCGGGTTATCTCCTATGTTAATAACCAGATACAGGATTTCGATATTTTAGAAGGCTTGAGTATGCAAAAGAGCATTGACGACGAACTGTACGATCTGTTCCGGACACTGGCGCTGTAAACAGGCATTTGATGGGGGGCTGTGTGTGAAAAACGTACCAAATATATTGACACTATTTCGTTTCTTTCTGGTACCCGTCTTTCTGGTGGTGTTCTTTTCCGAACTGGAGCACCGCTATTGGGTCGCGGCGGCGGTATTCCTGCTGGCGGGCGCAACGGATGTTTTGGACGGACGCATCGCCCGCAAATACCATCTGGTTTCCACCTTTGGAGAGGTTATGGATCCGCTCGCGGATAAGTGTATGCAACTGGCCGTGATTGTCAGCCTGTTTTTAGAGGGTTTGGTACCGCTTTGGGCGATCGTGGTGATCTTCGGGAAGGAACTTTTGATGATTTTAGGCGGAGTGATGCTCTATTTCCGCCGAAGCAGGACGACCATACCGGCAAACTGGTACGGCAAGGCCGTGACCTGTCTGGTGTACACAACGGTGCTGTACCTGATGTTTTTCCCGCAGACCGGCCTGTTTGAGGACTGGGTCGCAACAGCCCTGATCTTTTTGACGGTCGCTGGAACGGTGTTTTCTCTGATTATGTATTTTATCTGCTTCACCAGGGTGGCAAAAAAATGAATTATTAATCGAATACAATAAAACAAAACCCCCGCAATTGCGGGGGTTTTGTTTTATACATCAGACGCCATGAGATATTTTCGGATGATCGGTTGGACATAGTAGGTTATAATAAAGCCAATGGTGGAAAACGCAAGCACCAAGGCGATTAGTATCGCAATCAGGGGATGGATGCTCAGCAGGAGGAAAACCAGCGCACCCACCGCCACCAACATCAGAAAATTTACCGGCAAGCGCACGGCGGTCAGGATCATCGCATTTTTATAGATATCGATAACCTTGATATCAAAAGTCACCATAATACTATAGATAAAAAAATTCATAATCGCAAACAGCACACCCAGCGCAAGGATGAAAAACCTCATAAACTCAAACCCCTGCCACCCGCTGAAAAACAGGAAATCGTAGACAAGCACCACCCAGATCAGCAGGTTGAGGTTCCCGACGATCAACCCCTGCTTTACATTCTTTTTACACTGCTCGAAAAAGTCACTCACCACCCAGGAATGCTCCTCACGGGCAAAGTTGCGCAGTACGTAGGTCATCCCTGCTGTCGCCGGGCCGATGGTGACAACCGGGATACAACAGAGGATATAAAGCAGGTTAAGCTGGACCAGCTTGACAATCTTGCGTCCATACAGCTCAAAAAAGTGGAAAAAGCCTTTCTTTTTTGGCCCGTCTTCATTCACTCCCTTACCCGGCTTTTCAAAATCAAAATATCCAAAAAATCCTCCCACTTTGCCACTCCTCCTAATATTCGATCCCCCGGCGGGCTGTCACGCCCCCCGTGTAAGGATGTTTCCTCATTCGTATCTCGCTGACATAATCGGCCAACTCAACCAACTCGTCCGGCGCATCCCGTCCGGTGAGCACCAGTTCGGTCTCCGCCGGTTTTTCCCGCACCAGGCAGGTGAGATCGGCGACCGTAAGCAACCCATTTGCCAATGCACCAAACACCTCATCAAGCACCACAATATCATATTCCCTTACCAGACGGTGGGCCAGTTCAAGCTCGGACGCCACCTCCCGGGCAAGCTGCTGCTTTTCCTCTTCGCCAAGCTGAAAATAGAAGCCCCGCACCGTCTCCTGGCGGAACACCGGAATATTCAAATTTTGCAGGCTTACAAGCTCTCCGGATTCCCCGGTTTTTAAAAACTGAAGCATACAAGCGCGCAGGCCGCACCCACAGGCGCGTACCAATAAGCCAACGGCAGCAGTAGTTTTTCCCTTACCGTCACCAGTATAGATATGTACCAAACCTTTTTTCATCCCTTTCCTGATCTACCGCATCACAACACCGTTGATCATCACCATTGTGGGGCGGTATTCAAAATCCAGCAGGCTTTTTGGGGCAAGGATCAAGTCCGCGTCCTTTCCCGGCCGGATCGATCCAACCCGGTCGGCGACCCCACAGCAGCGTGCGGCATTGATCGTTACAGCCCGAAGTGCGTCACGCTTAGCCATCCCGCCCCGTACCGCCATCGCCGCGCAAAGTGGCAGGTACTGCACTGGAACCTCCGGATGGTCGGTCATCACCGCCACAACCGCACCCGCTTTCGCCAGTACCGCCGGCGAGCCAAACGACAGGTTGGCAAGCTCAGGCTTGCTTCGGTTGTTAAACGCCGGGCCGGTCACTACAAAATGTCCCTTTAAATATTTACTGATCAAGTGGCCTTCCGTACAGTGCTCCAACGTAACACGGATACCAAACTCTTCTGCGATACGCAGGGCGGTAAAGATATCGTCAGCCCGATGCGCGTGTACCTTGGCGGGAATCTCACCCGAAAGCAACGGCAACAGGCTTTCCAGTTTCATATCGAATGGTGGGCGGGTACTCTTCTCTTTTTTATACTCCTCCTTAGCGCGGCGGTATTCTGCCGCCAAAAAAAGCGTCTCCCGCAAAATTGCCGCCGTCGCCATACGGGTAGACGGCGCACGGTGCTTCTCCCCATGCACCGATTTTGGATTTTCTCCCAACGCCAGCTTCTGGGCGGCAGGGGCACGAATCACCATATCATCAATCCGTTTGCCAAAGGTTTTGACCGCCGCAAACTGACCCCCAAACACGTTCGCGCTGCCGGGGCCGGTGACCACGGTAGTCACCCCCGCGCCATACGCATCCGCAAAGGCCCGGTCAGCAGGGTTTATCGCATCAATCGCGCGCAGGTGGGGGGTTACGGGGTCGGTATCCTCATTGCCATCCTCCCCGGCCGGGCCAACACATTCCTCCCACATCCCAACATGGCAGTGCGGGTCAACCATTCCGGGAAACAGGTATTCTCCCTTTGCATCTATAATCTTGCACTCATCCCCAAACTCCTCCATGTCGCCCACCGCTTTAATCTTTCCACGGTCGACAAGCACATATCCGTTGGGGTAATCGGTTTCTTCCATCGTAACGACATTTGCGTTGATAATTGCAAGCATAGTATCCCTCCCATGCATCTTGCGAGGTGCGCCCAGCACCGCAACAAAGGTTTTGAAAATCCATTTGAAAGTTCAATCCACGCACCTCTTACGAGGTGCGACGGGAACTTCGCGGGCTTGGTATCGGGGTGTTTTTTATTTCAATCCACGCACCTCTTACGAGGTGCGACGAACAATGAGGACTGGGTAATCATTATGACCGGAATTTCAATCCACGCACCTCTTACGAGGTGCGACCAGAGGATTTAAAGATTATGCAGGGCTGGACACTGATTTCAATCCACGCACCTCTTACGAGGTGCGACAAGCACCTGCGACCTGATTTTTAAGACAGTTTGTATTTCAATCCACGCACCTCTTACGAGGTGCGACTTTGGCTACAAATCCGATCGGCAACGTACCGTTAAATTTCAATCCACGCACCTCTTACGAGGTGCGACCCAGTACCACAAAGGTGTAGACCGGGAGTACCACATTTCAATCCACGCACCTCTTACGAGGTGCGACGGAATACTCGGCATATATCTCTTGCGCCATTGCAATTTCAATCCACGCACCTCTTACGAGGTGCGACCTTTACCCCCCTTTGTACTTTTTCGCAAAATGTAATTT
>CABSMD010000030.1 GCA_902478725.1 uncultured Clostridia bacterium | reverse complement strand
CTATATGTTCTTTGCTCAAATATGGCGTAGCACAACCAACAAGCCTCCATATAATTTCCTGTATTGATTGCAACATTTAATTCTTGTAAATATTCGTTATGCATACCAACCATTTCGCGTAATTCTTCTTTTGAATTTCCCATAACTATCCCCCTTTTACACTTCCTCTTTCAACGCCGCTCCAACAGGTGCTAACGTGTTGCTATCCATACAAATAATCTTGATATAAGCCGCTGTTTGCGGTGCGGATATGACTGCGTCTATGGTGGCGCCGCTCCCCGCTGCAAGGTCTGTCAAATCGTAAATGGCAAGCCCTGTCATCCTGCCGCTATTGTCATATGCAGCCGCAAATACATTGGTTGTAATTGCATTGTTGGTATTATTGATGAACTCTACTGTAAAGGTATATGCCTGTTTGCCGCTATCATAAGTTACATTGTCTATGCTCCGTTCCAACTCATTTTTTGGTTGCTCTATGGGCGGTGCGACTACGCCTACCCCTTGCAGATAGGGGAACCCGTTATTGATATCCTCATCTACCGCCCATACCGTTTCAAAATCAAAGCCGGTCAAGCTGGATGGCGTTTTCATCTGTTCAGCGGTGCGGAACTCCACGCGGTCTTTGCCGTTCCCCTCGTTGCCTACGCCGAAATCGGATGATGTGCCTATGTAATATAAGCGGCTTAAGGTTGCGCCCTCGTTCATGCCGACCACCTTGCCGACGCGGGTAGTTGCGCCTGTTGCCGATACTTCGCCGATACTGTAGCTGGTGGATATGGTTGCATATGTGCTGCTTGCCATGCCCACCAAACCACCGGCATATGCGGTATCACTTTCGCTTGTTGCGGTTACTGTGCCGGTGTTATAACAGTTGCTGATTGTTCTCTCATTTAACCCAGCTATGCCACCGGCATACTTAGAAGAAGTAACATTGCCGGTATTATAACAATTACTGATTCTTCCTCTATCTCGCCCAACTATGCCGCCGGAATAAGAATAAGAAGTAATATTGCCGGTATTATAGCAATTACTGATTGTTCCTTCATTTTCCCCAGCTATACCGCCGGAAGTAGAACCAGTAATATTGCCCGTGTTATAGCAGTTACTGATTGTTCCCTCATTCTTCCCAGTAATGCCGCCAGTAGAAGAATCAGTAACATGACTGTCTACCATTCCCAAGTTTTGTATAATTCCATTATTAGTACTAAACAATTCGCTGCCTGTTGTTTGCAACCCCGTGATAGTATGCGTATTGCCGTTATAATTGCCGGTAAATGTATCAAACGCTGTCCAGCCCTTGCCGTCATGATAAAAAATCCCGTCCTCGGCTGTTTCTTCTGTCAAATCAATATCCGCTACTTGCATAAAACAATCGTGCAGATAATTCCGAACTGCGTCTAATTGCTGTTCTGTTGCCACCAGATACGGATTGTAAAAAGTCCCGTTCCCGCCTTGAAAATCGATAGTGTTTTCTTGCCTTTCTATATGCTTTATATTTTTTAATACCGGGAATGGATACATGCTTGCAGTATCATATGTCCAAACATTATCAAAATCAAATCCGGCAAAATTATCTTGCTGCTTCATTTGTTCAATCGTTCGTTTTGTGCCATAGTCATTGAGGTGTATTTCATCCAAAGTATAGCAGTTTTCTATCACACAATCACCATATCCTTCATTCCTCCCAGCAATGCCGCCAGCAGAAGAAGTAGTAGTAACATTGCCGGTGTTGTAGCAGTTGTTGATTGTTCCTTCATTTTCCCCAGCTATGCCGCCAGAATAAGAATAAGAACCAGAATTAGCAATAATATTGCCAGTATTATAGCAATTACTGATTGTTCCTTTATTCCACCCAGCTATGCCGCCAGCAGGATAAGAATAATGAGTAGAAAAAGTAATAGAAGTAATAACATTACCCGTATTATAACAATTACTAATTGTTCCACTATTACTCCCAGCAATGCCGCCAACAAAACTAGAATAATTAACATTACCGGTATTGTAGCAGTTGCTGATGGTTCCGCTATTTTCTCTAGCTATGCCGCCAGCAGGATAAGAATAAGAGGAAGTAACATTGCCGTCTACCATTCCCAAATTTTGTACCACGCCGCTTATGCCAACAGAATCAAATAAACTATTGCCCTGCAACCCTTTAATCACATTCCCGCCGCCATCATAATTGCCTGTAAATTTTTCTGATGATGTTCCTATCGACTGCCACGCACCCAATACGCCGTTATCTGCCGTTGCTTCGGTTAAGTCAATGTCATTCATCTGGATAAAATGCGCGTCAAGGTAATGCCGTACATTGTTCAGATGAAACATGGTTTCTATCCTGTACGGGTTCTCCACCGTACCCGTGCCGCCAGCAAAATCAAAATAATTTTCTTCTTCTGCCGCAAATACAGTTGTAACAAATCCGCCTATTTGCTGCAAGGGCAGGCAAAACTGTAAGAAGCAACAGGCAAGCAATATACAAAATAAGCGTTTGCGTATGATTGTTTTCATCGTATTCCGCTCCTTTATGTGAAATTTCAACATATTCTTCTATGATTATACAATGATTTACAGTGATAGTCAATGGGAATCGCAAAATAATCATTGCAAATTGTCATGGAATGACAAGCAATCTATCACTCGTTTCTGCCATTCGTCTAAGATACAATAAAAATGCAGGAAAGCGAGGGATTGTATCATGGATGAATTATCAGCAGCCATTGGGCGCAATATCAGAAAATACAGAAAGTTAAAAGGGTTAACCATAGAACAGTTGGCGGAAATATTGGAAACAGAAACAAACTACTTGGGGCAATGCGAGCGCGGCGAACGACGGTTCAGCATTGATAAGCTGGTAGATATTGTAAAGTATTTCGATGTAACCGTAAATGATATTATTCCCGTATCAAAGGAAAGCAGCAAGCAGGAAAACAGCTTATATTTACAGCAGATACAGGAGTTATTAAAAGACTGCACCAATAATCAGTTGGCAGTTGTATTAAATTTGCTGAAAAACACCTTGCCGTTCTTAAAAGAGTGATATGTTCGTAAAAGTATACATTAACGAACACTTAAAAATCACCTCAAAACCCTTGGTTTTTACGTCCGCAAAAGTCCAAAAATAATTTGCGGATGTTCGCAAAGAAACAACCACATTTACAAACACTTTTTATATATGGTTGCGCCCTTTTACTTCCACTCATACATTGCTTACACATTGACTCAGCTGGAAAAATATGATATACTCTTTTTTACAGTAAGGGTGTGAAAAGCATGAACGATACGGTTATTGCGCAAATCAAAGAGATTGCCGCAAAGTATAAAGCCATTCAAAAAGTGGTGCTGTTCGGCTCAAGGGCAAGGCAAGACCATACGCCGCAAAGCGATTATGATATTGCCGTGTTTGCGCCTGCAATGACACAAGCGGAACAGTCTTTATTCTTGCATGAAATAGAAAACATCAATACCTTTCATAAAATTGATGTGGTATGTATCAAAGAGCGGCACAAAAACACAGAATTATACGACACTATTCAACGGGACGGAGTGATACTTATGGATAAATTTACAACTAAACTGCATAACTTTCAAAATGCCGTTGCCCGTTTGCATGAAGCATTGGAAGAAGCGAAAACCAACGATAGCTTAACCGTGCGGGACGGTGTGATACAGCGGTTTGAATTTACGGCTGAATTGGCATGGAAGACGGCAAGGGAATATTTGCTGACGTTGGAAGTGTCGGATATTAACAACCCCAAAGCCGTCATGGGCGAAGCCTTTCGCAACCAGTTGATTACCGACGAAAGCGGCTGGCTGCAAATCCTGCGGGACAGGAATTCCACATCCCATATCTATGATGAAGACGAAGCAACAGAAATCTTCCAACGCATTGCAACAACGCATATCCAGTTATTTGATGAATTACTAAAGAAATTACAGGCTATTTAATTGAATCATAATAATACGATTACAAGGCGTAAGTATGTAATTGCTTGCGCTTTTTTGTATGCCTATTTTTATTTTCTATTGATTTTTTCATAAAATTCGGCTATAATATATATAATGTATAGATTAGCCGAAACGAGGTGCTTTTATGTATATCAAACGAGATATGGAGCCGCTTGTAGAAGCGTTATCATCGGAATACTCCGCTATTTTAATTACAGGCCCAAGGCAGGTAGGCAAAACAACCATGCTGCAAAAGCTGATGGAAGGCACTGGGCGTGCCTATGTTACATTAGATGACTTGAATGCAAGGCAGCTTGCAAAAACCGACCCGGAATTGTTCTTTCAAACCTATGGTACACCGATTTTGATTGATGAAGTGCAGTATGCACCGGAATTGTTTACCTATATCAAAATTATGGTGGATAAAAACCATATGCCGGGGGAATTTTGGCTGACGGGTTCGCAAGCGTTCAAGCTCATGCAAGGCATACAGGAAAGTTTAGCTGGCAGGGTTGCTGTATTAAACCTGTCATCCCTTTCACAGAATGAGATTTACAATCACTGTGCAAGTATGCCCTTTCAGGTGGATTTGGAGCAGTTAAAGCAAAAACAGGCCAAGGCTGAAAAAGCAGACCTTATGCAGATATTTGAACGTATCTGGAAAGGTTCCATGCCAGCAATTATAAGCGGAACATACTCCAATCGGGACATTTTTTACAGCAGTTATATTTCCACCTATATTGACCGTGATGTCAGGGAGTTGCTACCTACCATTGACAGCTTGAATTTTCTGCAATTCATCACCGCTGTTGCGGCAAGGGCTTCCCAGCTTTTGAATATAGCGGAAATCGCCCGCGACGCTTCTATCGACCAGATAACCGCCAAAAAGTGGCTGGGGATTTTGGAAACGCTGGGGTTGATTTTCTATTTGCGTCCGTATTCCAACAATACGCTGAAGCGTACTATTAAAACACCAAAGCTGTATTTTACCGATTGTGGCCTTGCTGTTTATCTTACTAAATGGAGCAGCCCAGAAACGCTGGAAAGCGGCGCCATGAACGGCGCAATCTTTGAAAACTATGTTATCAGTGAAATTGCAAAGTCCTATTACAATGCGGGGAAAGAGCCGTATTTGTATTACTACCGTGACAAGGACGCGCGGGAAATCGACGTTATCATGGAAAGCGACGGGCAGCTTCACCCAATAGAAATTAAAAAATCCGCGTCCCCCAATAACAGCATGATAAAGGCGTTTTCCGTACTGGATAAGGCAACCGTCCCCCGTAGCACTGGCGCGGTGGTATGTATGAAAAACGAATTGTCGGCGCTCAGCAGGGAAAATTTGATTGTGCCCGTATGGTTGATATAATGATTTCATTGATATAAATTACTACAAGGCGTAAGCAGATAATAACTGTTTACGTCTTTTTTTCGTTTTGACAATGCACTTGCCGTCGGCGGCTGCGTGCCCTGTCTGCGCCGCTTTCAGCGGCTCATAATACAAGATGTAGCTTAACCTTAATCGCCGTTTTCGACCGTCTATACCGTGTTTGAAAATAAGCCGCACCGTTCGGGAAGTTTACCGACAAACAGCCGCTTCCAATATCAAATAGCCGCTATCCCATAACTACCCCCGCCCCGCTGTGAGGGATAAAAGGGCATATCAGGCAAATATAAGCATTGTTTTATTGACACAAAGAAACATAAGGACAGTATAAGCCCGCTTTTCTGTGTCTTTTGCGTTAAAAAATTTTTTGAGATATAATAGAAATATAAGGTTAGTTATTGCTAACTTTATAGAAATAAGAGCAAAAGGAGTGTCAGTTATGAAGCAATTTACATTCCGAGGAAAGCCAATCTGTTGGATAGATGAACCAAGATACAAGCAAGTAGGCGAGCCGCGCCCCTGTGCCTTTGACCCGACTATGATATTGACCGATGAAGAATTCAGAGGGTTCCACCACTACATTCAATACGACGGCACGCTCTACAAACAAGAAGAATTCTTCAAAGCCGTGTTCCCAGAATACAAGAAACATCCGTATAAGGTACAGTTCCCAGATGATACCGTCTTTTACCTCAGCAGCAGCCAGCGCGCACGGTTGCAATACGAAATACTGGCGCACCACTTGGATTTGGTGCAAGTCAGCGAGCAGGATAAAGAAGATTTATGGAATTTATGCGCCGACAGAGGATTGGAGCCGCCATGCTCCACATTGATACAGCGTATGCGCTGGGAAGATGGGCTGAGAAAGATGGTAACCTTTGGCGCGGCATTGGATGTGCGCGGCAAGTGCAACGGTGTTTGGTGCTATCATCAGGAATTGGAGGAAGGCCGCGCAACCTTCCAAGGGTATCCTATGAACTGGGATGTCTGGTTAGCGTATGTGAAAGGGCAAATAAGGTTCCGCCATATCATAAAAATTGCGTCAAAGGCAAAAACGCCGCTTTTTATCCTCTATGCCCAAGCCATGCGGGATTTGTATTACCACTGCCAGTTACACTTAACCATCCCATCTGACGAGCGCGAAATGCTGGGGAAGTGGGTATGGGCGTGCGTGAACCAGAAGGATTCCCCCTTCCCTTACACGGGGGATATTCCAAACAGCCGCTTGACGTTTACCATTGACTATGAAAAGGATGTGAAGATTGTAAAGGCAAACGACCTGAAAGACCCACAGGCAATGGCACAATACAATCGGGAACACAATGCCGAACACAACTTTGAACTGGGCAAGAAACGAGCGCAGGAAAAATTCAGCCGCCTGCAAGGGGACGAATGGACACGGCCAGAAATACGTCGGCAAGGGTATGACGACAGGCAAATTAACCGCTATTGTCTCTATGGCTGGATAGAAAGAGTAGAAAGGGGGCGGTATAGAAGGGTGAAACAGGGATAAAAGTTGCTTCCATGCGAGCCCCGAGTTATATAATATAAAATAATAACTTTAGTTATATTATACTCGGGGTTCGCTATACTACCGCAGAACCGTTTGAAAAACTGGAATAAAACCATTTAACAGGAGTTGATTGTATGACAAATTTAGAATATTTAAGAACAAAGTATGGGATACAGGAAACAGATTTGGAACCGGAAGTGGTTAATTGGTTAAAGTCAAGGGAAAGCGCAGTTGAAAAATTACCGCTTATTTCCAACCAGCAGATACAAACCGCTATCCGTGATAATATAATAACAGAGTTAGACAAAGCATTTAAGGAACACGCAAAGAAAATAAATATAACCGTAAAGTAATACAATAAGGGCGGCGCATAGCGCCGCCCCATACTACCCCTATAAATTTTCAAGTAAGTCCTTTATTGTCTGCTTCTTGCTCTTGCCTTTCGGCGCAAGGCTGGGGAAATATCTCCTTGCAAATTCGTTGCGCACCTCAATAAAGGAAATGTCCCGCTCCACGCCGTTTTTATCTTTCTTTTTTGGCCTTGCGTAGACTGCTTTCAGCCAGTCGATGGCTTCCTGCCCCTGCTCCTTGCAGTAGCTTACAATGTATTCGCCGTCTATGTCGTTGATGGTTTGCGGTGCTTGCATATGTATTGCTCCTTTCATGGATTGGTTGGTATATGAGTATGCAGGGATAGGAGATAGTATGACAACGGCTTGACAAAACGCCTAAATTTTGGTATACTATCAACAACAATATATGCTTGTACAATAGGAAAATATTTCCACGGATGTGCTGAGCGAGCCTTTACAGACGTTGAGCCGGTACCGTTCAACAAGGGTTTCTTCACGGTCGACATCAAATATTTCTTCCGTGTCACGCTGGATGTGTTCACCGGAATCGGAACCCCGGTTCAGGTAGACGGCCTGGCGACCTTCGACAAGAAGGTCATTCTGTTTGGTTCGGAGGGGAATGCAAAAATCTTCTCGTCCAGATACAAACCCAACGCGGTCGATACCCAGTTGGTGAAAAAGAGTAACATGCCTAAGGCGGTTGTTGAGGTCGTAGACCCGATCTGCCTGGGTGCGAAGCTGGTAGAGCCGGATTGCTGCTGCTGTTCAGATTGTGACGACATCGGCGGTATCCCCGATTTCGTATGCGGCTGCTTTAACGATGAGTTCGTTTCTCCGCGCGGCAACAAGAGTGTACTCGCCTCCATGGGCCTGTTCACGATTGTCAAACTGGAGAGGGATGTGCAGCTGCTGATTCCTGCATTTGATTTCTGTATCCCGCAGAAGGAATGCGTATCCGCTACCGACAACAACCCCTGCGACCTGTTTGAACGCATCAAATTCCCGTTTGACGAATTCTTCCCGCCCCAGAAGGACGATTTTGATTGCGGCGAGGACGTATTTGATTATCGGGCGCACTGCAAAGACTGAGGAACAGCCGATCCACAGCACACATAAAAACCCTTTGGAAAAGGGAAGATGCAAAAATGCATCTTCCCTTTTTCGTGGTGTTTTTTTCGCCGGATGGAATAATTTTGCCGCCAGTCCAAAGACTATGGATTGTAAAATTCTTTACGCAGATTTTACAAAAGGTAGCCTTTTGTTTTTACATACCTGCTATATACTTGTGTTAACGATAAAAAGAAAGGATCGTGTAAAGGATGAAAAAGGTAATTTCACTGATTTGTATAACAGCATTGGCAGGCGCGCTGTTTGCCGGCTGCGGCGGAGGCGGCGACGGGGGCTTTGATACCTCTGCGGATATCTCGGTTATCACTCGTGAGGACGGCTCCGGCACCCGCGGCGCGTTCATCGAACTGTTCGGCATCGAGGAGAAGGACTCCTCTGGAAACAAAAAAGATATGACCACCAAAGAAGCGGACGTCGCCATGAAAACCGACATCATGCTGACGAGCGTCGCGAACAATCCCTATGCAATCGGCTATGTATCCATGGGTTCCTTAAGCGACAGCGTTAAGGCCGTTAAAATCGATGGGGTCGAACCCAAGACAGAAAATGTAGTGAACGGGACGTATGAAATCGCACGTCCATTCAACATCGCCACAAAGGGCGAGCCGGAAGGGCTGGCCAAAGACTTTATCGACTTTATCCTGAGCGAGGACGGTCAGGAGGTTGTCGGCGAAAGTTACATCAAGATCAGCGGCCCCCTCTCCCCCTATGCAGGTAACAAGCCGTCCGGTAAGATTACCGTGTCAGGCTCCTCCTCGGTCACACCAATCATGGAAAAGCTAAAGGAGGCCTATATCCAGGCCAATCCCAACGCCGAGATTGAGGTGCAGCAGACCGACTCCACCTCCGGCATGACGGCAGCGGCAAACGGTACCTGCGATATCGGCATGGCGTCGCGTGATTTGAAGGACAGTGAAAAGGAAACGCTAAAAGACACGGTTATCGCAATCGACGGCATCGCGGTCATCGCCAACAAGCAAAACACCGTCGACGGGCTGACGAGTGAACAGGTAAAATCCATCTTTACCGGCAAGACCCTAAGCTGGGACGAAGTCATAAAATAAGGAAGGCTTTGGCCGACCATTTTATACACCCTCGCCTGAGGGAAAATCCCCCATACTGGAAGGGACAGAAAACTCCATTCTGTCCCTTCCCTATGAACAGGTGGTAAATTATGATGAAACAAAAAATATTGGAACAGGGGATGCGGGTGGTCTTTTTTCTTGCCGCGCTCACCTCGATCATCGCGGTGCTGTTGATCTGCATCTTCCTGTTTGCAAATGGCATCCCGGCTATGCGCGAAATCGGCCTGTTCGATTTCCTGCTCGGCAAAAACTGGTCGCCGACCGACGTGCCGCCCTCCTTTGGCATCCTGCCTATGATTTTAGGTAGTATCTACGTGACTGCGACCGCAATTATCATCGGCGTGCCGATCGGTATCTTGGCGGCGGTCTTTCTGGCGAAGGTCTGCCCAAGGCAGGCATACCGCTTTTTAAAGCCGGCGGTTGAGCTGCTGGCGGGCATCCCCTCCGTCGTCTATGGCTTTTTCGGTATTGTGGTGATCGTACCAGTCATCCGAAATCTGTTTTCCGCCGCGCACACAAACGGCAATACCATCCTGACTGCGGGCGTCCTGCTGGGCATTATGATCCTGCCGACCATCATCGGCATCAGTGAGGCAGCCATCCGCGCGGTGCCGGACAGCTATTACGAAGGATCCCTCGCACTTGGTGCAACCCATGAGCGATCGGTGTTCTTCACCGTTCTGCCGGCGGCGAAGTCCGGCATCCTCGCCGCCGTGATTTTAGGGATCGGCCGGGCCATCGGCGAGACCATGGCGGTGGTCATGGTGGCGGGCAACCAGCCGAGAATGCCCGCGGGCCTGTTAAAGGGCGTGCGCACCATGACCTCAAATATCGTCATTGAGATGGGTTATGCGGCGGAGCTGCACCGGGACGCGCTGATTGCAACCGGCGTGGTGCTGTTCGTGTTTATCCTGCTGATCAATCTGTGTTTTTCGATCTTAAAAAGGAGGGAGAACAGATGAAACGGACACCCTCGGCGCAGCCTCTCCCCTCACAGGGCAGCAGCACAGAAGCCCTTGCCGCAAAGGCCGGCACGCCGCCGCCACAGAAGGATTCAAAACAGATCAACCATGTGGGACTGGCGGAAAAACTTCGGTCGTATCGAAAGCACCCATTGTCGCTGATCCTGATTTTGTTGGTTCTAGCGGCTGCGGCTGCGACCTTTTTTGTATTGTTCTACCTGATCGGCTATATCCTCGTAAAGGGCGTACCCTATATCAAGCCGTCCCTGTTTGAACTGAACTATACAACCGAAAATGTATCGATGTTCCCGGCAATCGTCACAACCATCGCCATGACGGCGCTGTCGCTGCTGATCGCGGCGCCGCTTGCCATCTTCACGGCGATTTATTTGGTGGAGTATGCCAAACGCGGAAATAAAGTGGTCGAGGTCATCCGTCTGACCACCGAGACGCTTTCTGGCATCCCCTCGATCGTATACGGACTGTTCGGTCTGTTATTTTTTGTCACAGCACTTGAGTGGGGCTTTTCGCTGCTTGCGGGCGCCTGTACCATATCGATCATGATCCTGCCCACCATCATGCGCACGACCGAGGAGGCGTTAAAATCGGTGCCCGATGCCTTTCGTGAGGCCAGCTTCGGCTTGGGGGCCGGACGGCTGCGGACGGTGTTCCGCGCCGTCTTTCCCTCGGCGGCGCCCGGCATTATGGCCGGCATCATTCTGGCAGTCGGCAGGATTGTGGGTGAAACGGCGGCGCTGATGTATACCTCCGGCACCGTCGCGCAGATACCAAACGGGCTGTTCTCCTCCGGCAGGACGCTGGCGTTACACATGTACGCCCTATCCAGCGAGGGGCTGTACACCGATCAGGCCTATGCGACGGCGGTTATCCTGCTGGTGACGGTATTTTTGATCAACACCCTGTCGGCCTTTATCGCAAACCGGCTGGCGCGGGAGAAATAGGAACTGCGTGTCGATTTTATCGACACGCTCAAAAAATGTAAACATTTTTTTGAAAACTGATCGTCGAAAGCACCGCCGATTCAGCTATGCAGAAAACCTCTGAAGCCTTGAATCAACGGGCTTTCCAACCCGCTTCGGCGGAATAAATCCGCCTGCACGAATAAGTTCGGAAACTCTTTGTTTCCGAACCTTCCGCCGCTCAAACGGGTTTCTCAATAGGTCAATAGGAGGGCTATATGGATAAATTCAGAATCAAAGACCTGGACCTGTACTACCATGACTTCCAGGCTTTAAAAAAGATAAACTTAAACATTGCCGCAAACGAGGTAACGGCGTTCATCGGGCCGTCCGGCTGCGGCAAATCAACCTTGCTCAAAACATTAAACCGGATGAACGACCTAGTAGACGGCTGCCGCATCTACGGCGAGGTGCTGCTTGACGGTGAAAACATTTACGGCGGGCTTGACGTCAACCTCTTACGCAAACGCGCGGGCATGGTATTTCAAAAGCCCAACCCCTTCCCCATGAGCATTTATGACAACGTAGCGTACGGCCCGCGCACCCACGGTGTACGCTCCCGTTCCAAGCTCGACGAGATTGTGGAGAAGAGCCTGCGCAGCGCCGCCATCTGGGAGGAAACTAAGGATCGGCTGAAGAAAAACGCCCTGGGGCTCTCCGGCGGGCAGCAGCAAAGGCTGTGCATCGCACGCGCGCTTGCGGTCGAACCAGAGGTCATCTTAATGGATGAGCCGACCTCCGCGCTCGACCCGATTTCCACCTCAAAAATAGAAGACCTTGTCAACGAACTCAAAAACGAGTATACTATCATTATCGTAACACACAATATGCAGCAGGCAACCAGAATTTCAGACAAAACCGCTTTTTTTCTGCTGGGTGAGGTGATCGAATACAACGATACCGAGACCCTCTTCTCCCTGCCGGAGGATAAGCGGACGGAAGACTATATCACAGGAAGGTTTGGGTGATTCCATGCGCAACCGCTTTGACCAAGAACTAGAATTGCTGAACAATGAACTCATTGAGATGGGCATGCTGATCGAAAACGCGATCGAAAACGCCGCCACCGCCCTGATGAAACAAGATGCGGAGCAGGCCAAACGCGCGATTGAGTTTGACAACACCGTAAACGACAAAGAGCGTGATATCGAACGCCGGTGCTTGAAACTCCTTTTGCAGCAGCAGCCCGTCGCCACCGACCTGCGTCTGATCTCGACAGCGCTCAAGATGATTACCGACATGGAACGGATCGGCGACCAGGCGTGCGATATTTCAGAACTGACCCTGCAAATCATCGGAATGGAGTATACACAGGACATGCCGCGCATCCGGCAGATGTCGCAGGCAGTCATTAAAATGGTGAAGGAGAGCATCAACGCGTTTGTCCTGCGTGACCTTGACCTGGCAAACACGGTAATCGAATACGACGATGTGGTAGACAAACTGTTTGAAGAGGCCAAGCAGGAATTGATCGACCTGATTGTCAGCCATCCGCAGGACAGCGGCCCGGCGGTCGACCTGCTCATGGCGGCCAAGTACCTGGAACGGATCGGCGACCACGCGACCAACATTGCCGAGTGGGTGGTGTTCTCAATCACCGGCCAGCATAAGGAAGCAAGGATCATGTAAATCAGGAAACAAAAAGGTGGTGAAGCCTGATGCAGACAATCTATTGTGTCGAAGACGATGAGAGTATCCGTGAGTTGATCATGTACGCCTTAAACGCAAGCGGGTTCCAGGCGCTCGGATTTGAGGACGGCAAGGGTTTTTTCACGGTGCTGCAAAAGGAGCAGCCCTCGCTGGTGCTGCTTGACATTATGTTGCCCGGCGACGACGGGATCCAGATTTTAAAAAAGATGAAGGAAAATCCGGCGACCAGCGAGATTCCCGTGATTCTGCTGACCGCAAAAAATGCGGAGTATGACAAGGTGCGGGGGCTTGACATGGGCGCGGATGACTATATCACAAAGCCGTTTGGGGTGATGGAGTTGATTGCCCGGATCAAAGCGGTGCTGCGCCGTGCGGGGAAGGAGGCGTCCGCCGACGGGCTTGTTTACCAAGCCATCGCACTCAACCCCCAAAAGCGGACGGTCACGGTGGATGGTGTTCCCTGCGCCCTGACCTACAAGGAGTTTGAGCTATTGTATTACCTGATGCGAAACGCCGAGCTTGTACTCTCACGCGATAAGATTATGGAGGCGGTGTGGGGGTTCGATTTTGAGGGCGAAAGCCGCACCGTCGACATGCATATCAAATCCCTTCGTCACAAGCTGGGCGGCGCGGCAGGACTGATCCATACCGTGCGCGGCGTGGGCTATAAAATTGGAGGAGACGACGCATGAAAAAACGAATCTACCACAGCCTTTACTGGACGGCCCTGGTCACCGTGCTCGTCTCCCTCCTGCTGTCCCTGTGGGGATTTTACGGTTTTTATTCCAAACAGGCCAAGGCAGATCTCAAAAGTGAGGCGGGCATCCTGGCCCGAAGTCTGGAATACCAGGGGAAACAGGATTTGGCATATTGGAAAGCGGTGCAGGGACAGTTCAGGGATATCCGGATCACTGTCATCGAGCCGGACGGGGCAGTCAGCTACGATTCCCGTGCGGATGCCGCCGCAATGGAATCTCACCTCTCGCGCCCCGAAGTGATCGCGGCAGAGGAATCCGGCATTGGAGAAGCGGTGCGGCATTCCCAGACGCTCGGACGGGATACCTATTACTGCGCCATCCGTCTGTCCGACGGCACAATCCTGCGCGCCTCGCGGGAAACCAGCAGCCTGGTGAGCGTATTCCTCAACATCCTGCCGCTTGTGCTCGGCATCCTGCTTTTGATCCTGCTCCTTTGCTATCTGCTGTCCGCCGCGCTGACCAAATGGTTCATGAAACCGATCGAGGCGCTTGCCGAAGGGAAGGAAACAGACGCGAAATGCTATGAGGAACTGGAGCCTCTGCTGCATAAGATTCAGTTGCAGCGCGGGCAGATACAGGACAGTTTAAAAAAGCTCCGCGCGGAACGCGACACGATCCGCACGATTACCGAGCATATGCGCGAGGGGCTGGTTTTATTGGATAAGGATGGGCATATCCTGTCGGTCAACCAGAGCGCCCTCTCCCTGCTCGGTGCATACCCGGGAAATTACGCCGGGAAAACGGCGGTCGCCCTGACGCATCATCCGGAATTCTCCGACGCGGCCGAACGCGCCCGTAAGGGAGAGAACCGCAGCATCCTGCTCGCGGAGGGCGGGGCCGCCTGCCGCGCCTACTTTAGTCCCGTGTATGTCGGAAAGCAGATCGACGGCGCGATCATCCTGGTGGTTGACATCTCCGAACAGCAAAAGGCGGAAACGATGCGCCGTGAGTTCACCGCCAACGTGTCGCATGAGCTCAAAACACCGCTGACCGCGATCTCCGGCTATGCCGAGATGATTGCCCAGGGCATGGCAAAGCCGGACGATGTTGTGGACTTTGCCGGACGGATCGGCAAGGAATCCGCCCGCCTGATCGCGCTGATCGGTGATATCATGCGCCTCTCCCAAATGGAGGAGGCCGGCGGGCGGATCACCGAGCCGGTCGACCTGCGGGAGCTCTGTGAGGAAACGGTTGACTCGCTGCAGTTTGCAGCGAAGCAGAAGGAGGTCGCGGTATCACTGCGCTGCCCTGAAATCAGTATTACAGCGAACCGGCGGATGATCGAGGAGCTTCTTTTCAATCTCTGCGACAACGCGGTAAAATATAACCGTCCTGGCGGGGATGTGGAGATCCGCGTAACCCGTGAAGGTGGCAACGCCGTTATCAGCGTGGCGGATACCGGCATCGGCATTCCCCCAAAACACCAGGAACGGATCTTTGAACGGTTTTACCGTGTGGACAAGAGCCGCTCGAAGCAGACCGGCGGTACCGGTCTCGGCCTGTCGATCGTCAAGCACGCCGTGGAATACCATGGCGGCACCATCCGCCTTGACAGCCGGGAAGGGGTGGGTACGACGATAACCATAACCTTACCCGTGGCGGGATAGTATGCAAGTCAATCCGCGCCTATTTCGGTTAAACGACAGACCCGCGGCCATTTTGGGCCGCGGGTCTGTCGTTTTGTATTTCATAAACCGGCTTAACAAAAGAGAATAGACTCGATTCTCTTAAACCTGCCCGATCGTCTCATACATCCCATAATCGATATACCCTGTGATCCCATCCAGCGCACCGGGAATAAGCTCCTGCGCCATCAAACATTCCGGCTTTGGAAGCCTTACATTTTCAGACGGGTACAATCCCATATCACTGCTTGTTGCAAAGCCGGCCTTGTGGTAGAAAGCGGGGTTGCCCTCTACGATGGCCGCGCGGCAACCAGCGGTGCGCGCCTCTTCCAGCCCCAGCCGGAGCATATTTGAGCCGATTCCCCGTCTCAGGTGTTTGTAATGCACCGCGACGGGAGTAAGGCACACAATGCCGTTTGCCTCTTCCATATAGTCGCCGCCCGCCGCCGAACGGCTGAGCGGGAAGCGGGAAAACATAAAATGCCCGACAAGCTCCCCCTCCAGCTCCGCCACAAACGATAACGGCGGGAGATAGTATTCCTTGCTTCGGATTTCTGCGATCAGGGCAAGCTCAAGTTTCCCATCCGAATACGATGTTCCCTTTGCAAAGGAGTTTAAAACCAGCCCGTCTATGGCTGAAAACTCCTCTTTGGTTTCCGGTCTGATTGTGATATTCATTTTTCCGCCTCCGTTTCTTTTTCGTGGTGTATGGCGATGTCCGGACAATATTTTCGCTCCATCTGGTGCCTGGCCTTGCGCTCTTCCACCGAATCAAACAGGATCGAAAAGTCATAATCCGGCGGATAGAGCTGGTCAGCCGGCGCTTTCAGCTTGATGCGTTTGTGGTTGATTCGTTGCTTTTTGCCTTTGACCTGAACACCGATTATCCCATTCTCATCGGAAATCTGGTACACGATCCCGATCTTTTTCTCCGGATACACCGTCACACTGTCGCCAATCCGAAATCCGGCGGCATGGGCGGGAAGCTCCTTTTTTTCTGGCACCGGCTGGATTTTCGGGACAGGAACGGCTCCCTTTGCCCTTTTAGCGTCAGAAGACCTGGCAGGCAAACCTGTCCCTTCCCCCTGTTTCTCATCGGAATATCCACCCGGCAAACCGGTTTCTTGCATCTGCCCGTCATCGGACAACCCTATGATTGTTTCGCTCTCTGTCTTTCCATTGGCAAAGCTGTCCGGCATCCTGCGGGTCTGCTCCGAGGCAATCTGCAGCAGATGCGGCGGAAAGCCCAGCCTTTTGGCGATAAACAGTGCGCAGCTCTCCCCTGCCTCGCCGATCACCAGCCGGTATAGCGGCTGTAAGGTCTCTTTGTCAAAGGTCATCCGGGCGTTTTTCAGGCCAGGAGCGTTTTGGGCATACCCCTTCACCTCCGCGTAATGGGTGGTGGCTACAAAAAAGCAGTTCTTCCGCCGCAGCTCCTCCAGTACCGCGATCGCAATACCGCATCCCTCGGTGGGGTCGGTGCCGGAGCCCAGCTCGTCGAGCAGGACAAGCGACTCCCTGCCGGTGTTTTTCAAGATATCTACTACATTTGTAATATGCGCCGAGAAGGTAGAAAGGTTCTGCGAGATATTCTGCCCGTCGCCGATGTCACACAAAACATTGCCGTTCATGCAGATGTCCGCCTCTTCACACGGCAGGTGCAGGCCGCATTGGGCCATCAGTGAGAATAACCCCACGGTCTTGAGAGCAACCGTCTTCCCACCTGTGTTCGGCCCGGTGACGACGATCCCGCGGATCCCGCCCCCCAACTCAAAATCAAGCGGTACGCATGATTTCCGTTCCAAAAGCGGGTGCCGCCCCTTGACGATTTTCAGCCTGCGGGCTGTGTTGATTTTCGGGGAAACCGCGTCCATCGCAACACTCAGCCTGCCCTTGGCAAACGCAAAGTCAACCGCCTCCACCGTTTCGATATTTCTCCTGATCTCCGTATGGTACCGGTCAACCAACGCAGTGAGAGTATACAAAATCCTCTCCTTTTCAATGCTCTCCTCGGCATGGAGCAGGCTGAGCCTTTCGTTGAGCTTCGCCACCGCCGCCGGCTCGATGAAGCAGGTGGTACCGGTCTGGGAAACCGCAACCACCGTTCCCGGCACCTGCCCTTTATATTCCCGCTTGACCGGCAGGGTAGACCGTCCGTTTTTCATCGAAACAAAGCTGTCCGCACAATATTTCTTTTTTGCGCTCAACAGGGAATCCAGCTTCGCCTTGATCTGCTGGTCGGTCTGGTCGATCTGCCTGCGGGTTCCGGCCAGGGCTTTTGATGCATTGGAATCGACGTCGCTCCCGCAGATAC
>CABSMD010000029.1 GCA_902478725.1 uncultured Clostridia bacterium | reverse complement strand
GTTTTTCCTTGATCTCGCTGTCTTCCAGCACCGTGAAGTCCTTGTTCTTGTAATCTGCAAATGAATCGGTCTTGGTGATTGTGATATTGTCTTCAACCGTACCATGCTGGGATACCAAAGGATCGATGGTATATCCGGCAGAACGGTATTCCACGTTGTTTTTGATGCTGTTGCCCTTGGGGATATTAGGATCATCCTTGAGTATGTTGGCCAGAGCAGGGTATTTCTCCGCCCAGACGCCTTCGCTGTAGGGCACCTCTTCCAAATGGTTCATAATCTCGCTGCCCTTTTGCCAGCTTGCCCAAGTCGTCGCACGCGCATCGAACACGAACGGCTTTTTGCACTCGAGCATAATATTGTTTTCAAAGGTGTTGTCACGTCCGCCGCCATACAGGGCAACAGAGTCAACACGATAGAAAACGTTACCAAAGACGGCCGTAGAGGAATGCATGTCGTCCAGATAGACTGCCTGCATTTCCATGCCGGTGGTGGTCTCGATCATGGTCAGGTCATGGAAATAGTTGTAGCGGATTTCATTGCCGCGGGTCGTCCAGTCGCGTCCTGTATAGACCGCGCCGGAATCGGCCGTATCCTGGCAGATGTCATAAAATTCGTTGTACTCCATGATGTTATCGTTGGAATCATAACGGATCGCAAAATGCGGCGCGTCGTGGATTTCATTATGAGCCACGCGGGTGCCTACATCATACCACATATGTATCGCCGGAGAGTAGGTTTTCCGATACTGTGAGAAGGTCTCAATGTGGCAGTTTTCCACAAAACAATTGCCCGGGGTAAGGGTTTCGCGGTCACCGCACTTTAAGAAGTAAACGCCCCAAGACCCCAGATCGTGCAGGTGGGAGTTTCTCACACCAGTGTTATAGCATTCGGACACGTAAACCACACAGTCACCGATGCCGGTCAGCTCACAAGCGTCGATCACGATTCCGTCAGACTTTTCCATATCAAAGCCACGGGCCCGTGTGTTGGCGAACCGAATCCCCTGGAAGGTAATGTTTTTCGCTTCTTTGATCGTGAAAAACGGCTTGTCATATGCGGTAAATACCAGCTCCTCGCCAGACTTGAAGCCCTCCGGCGGAATGAGGTACAGGATACCGTTTTCGCGGTCCACGTACCATTCGCCCGCCGCGTCGAGCTCTTCCAACAGGTTAATGAATTTTACCCGGCGATCAACCACTGGATTGTAACCTTTGCCACAAAAAGTGCTGATCTCACCAGATTCAAAGTTGATGTCAGCCGACATCGTGGTATCCGCCCAATCATGGCGGAAGTAACCGAACACCCAGATATCATCCGCATCCGTCCACTGTTTGTAACGACTGTCAGATACCGTAAAGGTACACGGCTGCAAATTGCCCTTGACCGGGTCTGATTTGGAACCATCGTCGATAATCTTGTTGATCATCGTATAGCCATCGTTCGGATAGCTGGCCACGGTCAGGAAATCGTCCTGATAGGTCAGGGATGTGGAATAGCCACTGTTGTCTGCCGTCAAAAAGCCCTGCGGACGCATCTCACCGTACTCAGTGATACCGAGGTCCTTGAGGTTTGCCTGCATGACCTTGTCTTTCCCGTTCTTTTCTACGATCCGGTTTAAAACAGCCGTATCGGTCACCTTGGAGAACGCGCTGTAAGGCACCTTGTCCCCGCCAGTAAACTCAACCTTTTCATCCTTATATGCGCGGATAACCAGGTTGCTGTCCGCCGCCGTCAGCTCGACCGTATCGGTCACCCGGTAGCTGCCGCCGCGCACGTTGATGACGACCAGGTCGTCGATGGCCCGTGCCGCCGTGACTGCCGCCTGCAAGGTCGCATAAGGCGCGTCGATCGTACCATTGTTGGTGTCAGCGCCGTCTGTTGCTACATACAAAAATACGGCTTCCTGTGTGTCTGCCGCCACAGCTGCCCCCATGCAGGTAAATACCATGCAGAGCAGCAGGACGAATGCTACTGTCTTTTTCATCTTCTTCCTCCTTAGATGTGATATATTTACACTTAAATTCTACCACATTATTAGAAAATTGCAAGTGGTAATTTTCGTTTTATATTGGCAATTTACACTTTTTAAAATTTCTCCGGCAGGAGAAAGCAAGCGTTTCCTGCCGGAGTATGAACGCTGCCATTGATAGCTGAGCAGATCCATTCCAGAATTAAAATGTACGTCCACCGTCAGGGGAGCGCCGGTTATCTGAGCCGGACAAATTTCTCCCATAAAGACATCGGTGTTATCCGATGTCGCGAGATTTTCAAAACCCAGATATAGTTGACCGACTGGCACACCGTCTACCGCGCCGTCATAGGAGATGCGAACCACGCAGCAGCTTGCTGGCTGAACGGTAAACCCAGGCAGTGCCAGCTTCTTTTTTAACATAATGATACCTTCCTTTTTTACTGATTTTGCTATTTCTCCTGCATCATAACCCAGATTGTTCAGGATCTGTTAATAAAGAGGGATTGAAATTGTTCAAAAGGTATGATAATGTATAATTAATTTTTTGTAATAAAAAGAACCGGGGGATGGCTATAGAATATATCCAGACAAAGGATTTTGATATCATTTCGGTGACATGCGGCCATTATAATAGCTATCCGGAATGTACCAACATCAACGTACAGCCGTGGATGGTAAATCACTACGAGGTCGATTTTTTATAAGTTGACGCCGGTTTCCACGCTTCCGAAGAAAAACCATGCGCATTATCGGATTGAAGGTGAAAGTAAATAACAGATACGAAAGTGAAAAAGAGGGGGATTTGAGTTGGAGCATAGATTAGAACGGATGGATGAATTTTTTACCGCCCGCGTGGAGATGTACGATAAACATATGCTGCAAGAGGTGGAGGGCTGTGCAGACGGATACGGTAAAATGGCGGAGCTGCTGCCCGTCGGAACCAGAACCTTGCTGGATCTGGGCTGCGGAACGGGGCTTGAGCTGGAGGAAATCTTCCGGCGTTTCCCGGAGCTGGCGGTGACAGGGATCGATCTTACCGAAGCGATGTTAAAGCAGTTGAAGAGGAAGTATGCGGACAAGAATTTGACCCTCATTCACGCCAGTTATTTTGACGTCGATCTAGGACGCTCCTGTTTTGACGCGGCAGTTTCCTTTCAGACCATGCACCACTTTACGCACGAAGAAAAAAGGGGGCTTTACAGCCGCGTCCACGCCTCACTAAAGGAGAATGGGCAGTATATCGAATGCGATTATATGGTGGAAGAGCAGGAGGAAGAGGATTTTTACTTTCGGGAAAATGAGCGTTTCCGCAAGGAACAGGGAATCCCCGACGGCACGTTCTGTCACTACGACACCCCCTGCACGATAGAAAACCAGCTTCGCTTATTCTGTGAAGCGGGGTTTACACATGCAGAAATGGTCTATCGGCAGGAGAATACCACGATGATCGTGGCCCGGAAATAGAAGAGACGCCACAAGGTTTTTAAGATGGCGTCACAAAATTTTCAAAAAAAGATAGGTATCGCGGTATCCATCATCGGCACGGAATCCGTTTGGGACCCGCGCCAGCCTTTGGAAACCTAGCTTTTCATACAGGCGGACAGCAGTCTCATTGGTCACTACCACAGCGTTATATTGCAAGGCCAAAAAACCAGCTTCCTTTGCCCTGGCCAGCGAATGCTCCACCAGCGTGCGGCCCACTCCCTGTCCGCGCGCGGCCGGTGCGACGGCGTAGGAGGCATTGGCGACGTGGGCACACCGTCCGACGTTATTGGGATGCAGGATATACAACCCCAGCAAATTTCCGTTCTCCCCCAAGGCACAGACGGAAGCGGTCTGCGAAGCGAAAAAGGCCCTCGCCTCACTGTTTGAAAGCGGAATCTCCTGCGGAAAGCTATCCCCTTCCGCTACCACCGTGTTCCAAAGAACAGTCATTGCAGGAAGGTCATTTTCCTGGTATTCACGGACTAGCATGGCAGCACTCCCTTTGTCAATTTGTTTTGCCTATTTATTATCTCATACCGGAACGGATTGTGCAAGCGATAAAAAATGTAACAAGGCCGGACGAATTCCGTCCGGCCTTGTATTTTTCTTACTGGATGGCGGCAACGCTTGCTTTGATGCCTTCAAAATCATTGCACATCGAAAGATAGTCCGCCGCCTGTTCGGGATTGCCGCCGTCCCAAATGGGATATTGCACGTCAGACGGCGTATGGAACAGGTAAGTATAGCCGTTTGCAACCAATATCGTCTGCGTCGGCGTAACTGCTTCCGCGTCGTCATAGCTGCCCTCTACCCGTTCGATGCAGAACAGTGACCCGGCGCCGTTCCAGTCCTCATAAATCTCTTTATGGTATACAATCACCATTGTCTCATTCTGTCCAATAAGCACCTTATTATTCCATGAATTGGGGAATGCTATAGAAAAGCCCAATGGTGCAAAGCTCATATGTATGGTTCCCTCAAATTCCGCTCCGCCGTTTAAGGACACGGTTTGTGACAAGGGATAGGAATGCTGAAAAACCACCTCCCCGTTCCTGGCGTATACGGTCAAGCCCAGTCCCAAAAAGCAGGGCAGGTCTTCGGCGATAATCCGCAGCAGCTCAAACGGAACGTAGGTGACCTCTCCCATTAATACAGGTGCGTTTGCCATTTCACGGACGGTAGCATCGGCCGGAGAACGCCGCAAGTCCACGCTTCCGATCTCAAACGAATACTGATAAACAAAAGAGACGTTTTTACGACCCGCTTCCGTGGGGGTAGCTCCGGTTACCACAGCCTCCCTGTCCTGGGCGGCGGACACGGTTATCCGGCCATCCTCCCAGTCAAGCCCGCTATCCTGATGGGCCAATACGCCAAAGGCTGTCAGCATCTCTCTGAGCGGCAGGTATACCTCGCCGTTTTCCACAAACGGTTTGTTTTCGAATATAAGCTGCTGCCCTGCATGGATGACCTCAATGGTGTACTCGTCATAAGCGGCGTTTTGCAATATTCCACTTGCAAACACACTTGTGGTCAGCAGCATAACCGCTAGCATTAGGCCAACAACCGATAGGTATTTCTTATGCGTTCCGGACCCTCTAATCTGTGAAAATCGCGTTTCAAGCGTCTTTCTCTGCGTGTACATCGCGGTTGTGTAAAATCTTTTAAACATGTTATTCTCCCTCCTTTTTGGGTGATGCAAGGCGAATGATTGTATTCATATAGCCCTTTTTCTCCTCTTCTTCCCGGTCTTTCGTCACTACAAGATCACAGGATATTTCACATTCCGTTCCGATCTGCCGCACGGCCAGATAAACAAACGGATTGAACCAATGCACCGCGTTGACCAAAAAGGCAAACCACTTATACCACAGGTCGCGCCGTTTCAGATGGATGAGTTCGTGCAGCAGGACAAAGCGCAGCTCGCCCTCTCCCAGCGTTACGCCGGGCAGAAGCAAGACAGGCTTTCTTACTCCCGTCAAAAGCGGGGTAACAAGCAGACTTGTGGTTTTAACGACTACCTCACGCTGGATTCCAAGTTCTTTTTTCACCTGCTCCAGCAGAGGGCAGGACAAATCCTCCGCGTTTTTGTAAATCCTTCGCATAAACCGAAAATAGCTCAAGAGTCCGCCCATGAAAAAAACAAACACTCCAGCAAGCCAAAGAAAAGCCGCTATACGCCATAGAGCAGGCCGCATTGCAAATGGAACGGCGGCCTGTGGGCCGTTGTCTTCACCTTCTTTTCCCGCCTTTTCACCGGTCAAGGCATCCATCGGCTCCGTTTGTGGCACAGCAGGCTGTCCGGCCTTCTCTCCCGGCAAGATTGTGGGCGCAGGCAAATTATCCTGCGTTTTTGCCAACTGCTGTGGATGCAGCCTGACCGGCAAAACCATGACCACAAGTACGACAAGCCAGATATAGTACTGCCACCGGCTCCCGAACGCCCTTCTGGTCAGAGGTGTTAACAGGAAAAGGAGCACCGTCAATACCGCCCCGGCGGCGGAAAGCAGTAATATGGATTTTATCACCTGTTCCATTTCCCGCTTCCTCCCCCTCTACAGGTCGAATTTTTGTTTGATCTCTTCCATATCTGCTTTTGTCATCTGCTTGTTTTCAAACAAGGAGACCACAAGATTTTTGACCGAGCCGTTGTAGAGCTTACGAACCAGGGTGCGCGTTTGTTCAGCCTTATACTCCTTCTCCGATATAAGCGGCGTGTAATAATAAAAACGTCCTCTCTTTTCAAAGGAAACGGCGTTCTTATCCACCAGCCTCGAAAAAAGGGTGGCTACAGTGGAATACTTCCAGTCCTTATCCTGCAAGGACGCGGACACCTGCTGGGCGCTCAGGGCTTCTCCGGCGTCCCAAAGAACCTTCATGAGCGCAAGCTCGGCGTCACTGATATTCGTGGATTTCTCTGACATGTCGATCCCTCCATACAATTTACAATTGTAGATTGTATTTTTATTTTACGCTTGTAGATTGAATTTGTCAAGCAATTTTATATCGTTTTTCAAAAATTTCAAAAAGCCGGATCAATCAATAATTGATCCGGCTTTTCCGATAACCACTTCAACGCTGCCATTGCTTTTTGCCGGCATGGAAATGGAATTCCTCCTTTTTTCGACTGCTTCTGGCGACCAGCTTTTCCAACTCGATAATCAGAAGTGGCATGACCGAAAACAGTGCGACAATCCCCCACTGCTCCAGCCCCAGCGGCACAGCCTTAAAGATAGCAGCCAGCGCCGGAACCGAGATCACGCCCACCTGCATGGCGGTACAGATCAAGAAGGCGTACACAAGGTATTTATTGGTAAATACACCGATATGAAACAGCGACTTATCGCTGCGCATGTTGAACGCATGAACAAGCTGTGACAACCCCAGCACTGCAAACGCCATGGTACGGGCCACTGTGAGGTCGGCATAACGCACGGTGGCGATGCCGAAGGTCAAAAGGGACAGCATACCGATCATGACACCCTCAATGAAGATATTGAGTCCCAGTCCGTCAGCAAACAGGCTCTTTTTGGGACTGACCGGCTTGTTGGACATAATGTCGGGGTCGATCCCATCCACCCCCAGCGCGATAGCGGGCAAGGAGTCGGTTACAAGGTTTACCCATAAAAGTTGGATTGCAACCAACGGCGCCTGCCAGCCAAAAAAGATAGCGACAAAAATGGTGAGAATTTCTCCAATATTGCTCGACAGCAGAAAATGCACTGCTTTTCGGATGTTGGCATAGATCCCCCGTCCTTCCCGGACGGCCTCTACGATGGTGGCAAAGTTATCGTCGGTCAGCACCATGTCGGCCGCGCCCTTGGCAACGTCGGTACCGCCGATTCCCATTGCGCAGCCGATATCGGCGGACTGGAGGGCGGGCGCGTCGTTGACGCCATCACCGGTCATGGCGACCACCTCGCCGCGGCGCTGGAATGCCTTGACAATCCGCACCTTGTGCTCCGGCGTAACCCGGGCGAACACAGTATAGTCGCCAATGCAGCGCGCCAGTTCGTCGTCGCTCAGCTTTGAAAGCTCAGCACCCGTAATCGCGTCGTCGCCCGGCGCGAACATCCCGATGCTTCGCGCGACAGCAACCGCTGTGCGAACATGGTCGCCGGTAATCATCACCGCCTTGATACCTGCCTTTTTACAGGTACGCACCGCAGCCGCTACCTCAGGACGTGGCGGATCCATCATCCCAAACAAGCCGACAAAATGAAGTCCCTGCTCCAATTCTTTGGGAAGCGATTGTACATCCCGGTAAGCAATTGCAAGTCCCCGCAACGCTTTGGCGGCCATTTCATCGTTCTGCGTCATAGCAGCCTGCCGGTCCTGGCGGGTCATGCTGCACCGTTCCAACAAAATGTCCGGTGCGCCCTTGGTAATAATCCGGTAACCGTGCGGGATTTTGTGTACCGTCGTCATCAGCTTGCGGCCGGAATCAAACGGGATCTCGGACATCCGCGGGTATTCCTGCTCTACCGCGCCGGGATCGACGCCGTCGCGTTCCGCCGCGTCGAGCAGGGCGCTCTCGGTGGGATTACCCCCGTTGTTGCACAATACCCCAAGGGTATAGGCCAGGCGCTCATTGCCGTAGATCTCGGTAACCGTCATCCGGTTTTGAGTCAGGGTGCCGGTTTTATCCGAACAGATCACCGTCGCGCCGCCTAAGGTCTCCACTGCCGGCAGCTTGCGGATGATTGCGTTCTTCTTTGCCATTCTCTGCACACCGAGCGCCAGCATAATGGTAACGATGGCGGGAAGTCCCTCCGGAATCGCCGCGACCGCCAGGCTTACCGAGGTCATGAACATGTCGAACGGCGGCATATGCTTGAGCAGCCCCATTAAAAAAATCAGGGCGCAGATCAAAAGGGCAACCGTGCCCAGATATTTTCCGGTCTTGGCAAGCTTCTGCTGCAGAGGGGTCGGGGGAATCTCACTGGTGATGATCATCCGCGCAATCCGCCCAACCTGTGTATTCATTCCGGTCGCGACCACAACCGCCGTAGCATGGCCGCTGGTGACCACGGTGGTCGCCCACAGCATATTATGGCAGTCTCCGATGTCGGTCTCCTCTTTGGCGATCCGCTTTGCCGTCTTTTCCACCGAGATGGATTCGCCCGTGAGCGCCGCCTCATCGGTGGTCAGCGCTGCTTCCTCTATAATCCGCGCATCCGCGGGGATAAAATCCCCCGTTTTCAAATAAATAATATCCCCCACGGTCAATTCTTCCGAATCGATCGTTTCCAGCTTGCCGTCGCGCAATACCCGCGCGACCGGTGAGGACATCTTTTGAAGCGCCTCCAGCGCGTGTTCCGCCTTGCTCTCCTGAAACACACCGATGACCGCGTTCATCACCACGATCAGAAGGATCACAATCGGGTCAAAAAAATCGCGCTCCCCCTGCATAAGCGAGGTGGCAAACGAAACTGCCGCCGCGATCAGCAGAATAATGACCATATAGTCGTTCAACTGCTCCAAAAGACGGCGGCCAAGGCTCTTTCTTTTTTTCTGTTCCAATAGGTTTTTTCCGTGTTCCTGCTGCCGTTTTACCGCCTCGTCCGAGGACAGTCCCACCGCTGGGTTGACCCCCAGCCGCTGCGCCGCCTCGAGGGGCGATAAGGTATGCCATGTCATATCTGCAACACTCCTTTGTATCGGTCTCATTAGATTCTATTCAAAGGACAGGCTAATATGACAAGTATTTGTCCGGCTTTTAGAAAAGTCCATGCCACGCGGCAGGACACCTATTCCCTCAAGGCTGGCTCAGATAATCCACCGCCAGGCGGCATAGTACCCGGCTGCCTATTACGAGGCAGCCTTCATCCAGGCAGAAATAGGGAGAATGCACCGGGAAAGCGGTCCGATCCGTTCCATCGCCGCATCCCAGATGGAACAGGACAGAGGGACGTTTTTGGGCAAAATAGGCGAAATCCTCCCCTCCCATGGAGGGAAGCGCCTCCTCCAGCACATTTTCCGCCCCGATCACCTGCGCGGCGCTGCGGCGCAGGAGGCCGGCTATGCCTGCGTCGTTGATAAGGGGCGGATAAAGAAACCGGAAGTCAAAGGTATGTTCGATCTCAAATTCCCGCGCCACCTCTTCTGCCGCCGCTTTGATGCGTTTATACAACTCCTCCCGGACATCCGGCGACAGCGAACGGGCGGTGCCCAGCAGCGTAACCGTCTCGGGGATTACATTGGTGCAGGTTCCGCCATTGATCGCGCAGATGGTCACAACGGTGCGCTCTTCAAGCTCGTACTGTACCTGCTGAATACGGGCTGCCATCGCGCAGGCGGCTGGAATCGGATTGCGTGCGTCCTCCGGATGAGCGCCGTGCCCTCCCTTGCCGCGGACGACAATGGTAAAATCGTCGGGCGAAGCATACATCGCGCCGTCTCGCAGGGCGACCGTTCCGGTGCGGCGTTCAGGCGCGACATGCAGTGCGGCGCATGCATCCACCCCGTCGAGTGCGCCGTCGAGTATCATTGGTTCCGCACCGCCGGTCGCCTCCTCTGCCGGCTGAAACAACAGGCGTACGCTTCCTGCCAGACTCTCCATTTTGGGCTGTAACAGCATCGCGCAGCCCAACAGACAGGCTACATGTGCATCATGCCCGCAGGCGTGCATCAGCCCGTCAATCTGGGAACGGAAGGGAACTTCTGCTGCCTCCTGGATCAAAAGCGCGTCCATATCGGCCCGCAACGCGATTGTCTTACCCGGTCTGCCACCCGTAAGCTCAGCCACAATCCCTGTTTTTCCAATCCCAGTACGGCAGGGTATCCCCAGTCCGTCCAGCGTTTCGCAGATCAGCTTCCCCGTCTCATGTTCACAAAACGCCAGCTCCGGGTGCTTATGTATCTTCCTTCTGATTTCAATGATCTTTTGTTCTGTTTGGTTATCCATGCTCCACCTCGTTCCCGCAAAAAAGCGGATGTATGATATACTGACTCCAAAGTAGTATATCATACATCCACCATAGCGGCAAGTGAAAAGCTGAGGGAAGACGTTCGTTAGAAATCCAGGATAAACTCTATGATAAATGCCGCTGACCAGCTGAAATTCTTACAGCGTAAGCCTTCTCCGGTCAGCGAATTATAGTTTTCGCAGATTCCGCGTTTTTCCCCGTCACACCAATTGAGGATGGTTTCCTTAAACTCGTCCGCTACCGCGAAACCATAGTTCTTTAAGCCCTTTGCGGCAAAATAAGCGATATTGAGCCAGGTGGGGCCGCGCCAGTAACCAACGCCGTACTCAGGATGGTCGTATGCAACCGACGGCATCCCTCTATAAAACTTTTTTGGGTTGCGGGCAATTGTCTCCATCGCCTCCGCCCGTCCGACAGGCGCGATTTCAATATAAAGCGGCATAAAGGAGGCGGGGGTCAAAATGTCGGAAAAGCGTCCGGTTTCATAGTTGCGGTCAACATAAGCCACGCCGTTATAAAGCCGTTCGTTTACCAGGTCAGCCAGTTTCTCACCCTTTTGCCGCCATAACGCGGCTTCCTCTATCCTTCCAAGCCAATCCGCCATGCGCGACATTGAACGGTAGGTCATGACCATAAAGCAATTGAGGTCCACCGGCCAAAGCTGCTGCGCATAGTCGTCCCAACGGACAGAATTGTCCCAGCCGGATTCAAACCGGACATTTGTATCATAGTCGGGATTCTTACCGCGGTCGGCGTCATAATGGAACATGCCGTCAACACTCCGTTTTTCAATCCAAAACAGCTCGTTTTTTACCAGTCTTTTATATTCCCTGCTTAGAAATTCATCGTCACCACCCGCCAGATAGGTTTTCTCCACGGCCGTCGCCATGACGGGGGGCTTGCCGATATAATCCACAATTTTTCCGGATTCCAATACCGCGTCGACAAACATCCCATCCGGCAACTGAAAATCGGTTATGGCGGTGATACAATCCTGCGCGCACGACACGTCCCATCGGCTTACGGTCATGGCGATAAACGCGCTGTCCCAGTTCCAGATGCCGGCGAAGTAGCCGTCGCGGATACAGGGAGAAACGCATCTGAGATCTCCCCAGGGTAGGGTCCCGTCATAGTAGGTATTGCTGTCGAGCACCGCAAGCGATCGGGCGATCAGATCAAAATCCCGTGAGCCGACCTTTTTTGACAAGCTCTCCAGCCAAGTTTTCCTTTTGTCGTTCATTCAACGCCTCCCAGATGTTGGTAAGTAAATTAATTGCTTTCTTCTACCACAAACTCCTCGGTAGCTTCCTCATTGGTCTCAGTGGAGGGTTCCTCTCCTCCCTGACTCATTTCGATATAAGGGACAAACACATACCTGCCCGGATGGTCGAAAGCGGGGCCATACACTTTGATACCAAAAGCATACGCGCCCGAGTCGGACACTGACTGCATAACCTCCTCCGTGACACTGAGCCGGAGCGTATCCGTTCCATTCGACAGCATGACACCTGCATCTGTAATCTCCCATCCATAACCCGGATTGAGCTTTTGGTAATACACCGCACTTTTATAACCGTCCTGTGTCCCCGTGACAAAGGAATAGGTTTTAAGCTCCGGCTTCATAGCCGGCCTTTGGGCAAACTCAATCTCCACTATAATATCCTCTGTTATAGTAGAGAGGGTAAAGGAGCGCGCCTCATATTCGTTCGTTCCGACCGCCTGCGGCGCGCCACCGAATCTTACCGCACTGATAATACTTCCCACAGCAGGCGTCACCGTAAAAGTAACAGACGTGCCGTCTGCCACGGCTTCAAGATCCGCCACATCGTATGATACTGCGTCCGCGTCGTTATACTTTTTCGTAATAAGGCTGACTTTATGGGGCGTCTCGCCCGGTAGTGCGCCAAAAAGCAATACATTTGATTCATACGTCCGGCCGTCGACCGAAACCGCCGCCTTAACCAGACGATTATTGTCGGCCTCGTCTAACGTGTACTGACTGCCCGTGCCGATTTCGTTCCAGCTTTGCCCGTCCGGCGAGCTGTACCAATGGTAGGCAACTGTTGCATCAGACCAGGAATAGACCGGTTTTTGGAAGGTATTATTCTCCCATCCCTTGCCGGAGGCGTCATAATAGATCGCCTTAGTGGGAACGACCGCCGACGCCGCTGTTTTTTCCGCAAATAGGTCATAGGGATTACACAGGTCAGCACGCGCTGTTAGTGTTTCACCCACCGCATTGGCCCCATAGATATGCAGGTCGGTGGCGATGTTCCCAGTTTCAGGCAGGTCGGAGGAGGAAAAGGAAACCAGTCTTGCATCGTCATAGCAAGCACCGTCCGCCGCTCCAAGCTTAAGCGTTTGGAGATTACTGTTAAAGTTTTCGCTCATCACCTCCACACCGTCGATATAATACTTAAGAAGATTACGGTTTTCCTCGCTGACAGCGCAGCACACTGTTAGCTGATGCCATCCAGCAGACCGTTTCAAATATGCTTCGCCCTCGCTGTATGGCCAAGCAGAATAGGCGGGCGCACCATTTAAATAGGTGATCTCGTTGCGGATGGCGGGCGTAAGCTGTGCGGCGGAGGTTCTCGCCCCCTGGACGTTTGTGTAGCTGTAGTACGGAGAGCTCTTATCTAAAACACCCAAGGTCGCATTTCCATAATCCCATGCGTTGAGATTGATTTTCGCACCGGCGGACGCATCACTTGTGATCACGCCGTCGTCATAGAACCAAACCTCAAACAGAAATCTGCGATAGGTTCCTTGTACATAGGACTGGGTATTAATGTTAGAGGAAATATACTCATCCGTCGAGCTCAGCCCCGGCTGGACAGAATGCCCGCTACCTGTTCTTGAAAAATTCAGTGCCAAATTGCTGCCGCTTTCAAACTGATTATTGAGGTGGACTGTATTCGCCGCGGTGACGAGCAGGCTTGCCGACACCGTGCTCCGGTCGGGGTTGGTATAGGTTGCAGTGATTACCGCATACCCCTCGTGAACCGGGGTGATCGCGCCGCTCGCCGATACGCTAAGCACCGCCTCATAGCTGCTGGTAAAGGTGAGACTTTCGTTGCTGACGGGATTACCATCCTGATCCTTAGCGACGACCATTCCGGCCGGCCACGTACCGTTTGTATAGGTTAAGAGCGTCTCGGTAGCCGACAGGTCAAGACGCGCGATCTGCGCGGCATCCGCCGCGCAGGCTGGAATGACGGCAACTGTGGTCACTAAAAAGGTTAGCATGGCAATCATCGCGAAAAGGATTTCTACAGTTTTTTTCATTCGGGATACACCTCTTTCTTATCAAATTTATTTCTTACAACTGCAATTTGACCTTTATTTTGTTGCTTGCACTTATTCCTTACGGATCTTGGTATTGCTATAGCTTTCCTTTATTTCCTGCATTCTTCTTTCGCGACGTGTAACTTTCTTACGTCTTGCGGTGGCCGATCTTACAGTATGTCCAACAACCGTCTAAGCAGACTGACGGCCTGTGCGCGGGTCGCGTTCTGCTGGGGCGCGAAGACGCCGTCCCCCATGCCGGAGAGTAGACCGGCGGCTGTTACGGTATCCACATACGGCGCCGCCCAGGCGGAAATCTGGTCTCGGTCTGCAAACTGTTCGATTCTGTGGTATACCGTTTCTGTCTCTACCCCACCCTGATAGGCGCAGGCCTTTGCAATCACAACCGCCATTTCTTCGCGGGTAATCAGATCGTCCGGTCGGAACAGCCCATCTGCTCCCACAACGATTCCGGCGTTCGCCGCCGCGTTAATATATGAATAATACCACGCGTCCGCCGCTACGTCAGAAAATCCAGCCAACGCGTTGCTTACGAGGTTCAGCGTTTTGACGGCTAGAGTAGCAAACTCCGCCCTTGTAACGCTGCGTTCCGGATCAAAACTGGTGGCGTTCACACCGGATACGATTCCACGCCGCGCCATATCCAAAATGTCCGCCTGTGCCCAATGCCCTTCGATATCGGTAAAACCGGGCTGCGGGATCTCCGGCACAGCGGGATTAAGTAGGCTAGAGCCGGCTGGCGACCCTGCTCCGCCGCCCACGGCGGAAGGGTAAGCCGTCGGGTAGGTGGTTGGGTAGGGAATGGGAGCGTCCCCCTCGTCGGAGACACCAATTTCCACGGTATAGACCGCCGTTGTGCCGTCCTGCGCGGTTATCGTTATGGTTGCCGTGCCAGGGATGGCCGGCGCCTGTATGACCTCGGCCGCAGCATATTCATTGGCCGGCTTCGTCTCCACAAATCCCACTGCGCCCTTTTTCACCTTGGTGGAGTAACTGGTTTTTCCGGCGGTCAGCTTGAGACTTTTGCCGTCCACCGTGATACTCGACAGCGAGGCGTCTGAGGATTTGGCGTACAGTTCGGCTACGATATACTCGCCGCCCGCCGCCGTGCTGAAGGCGCCGGTGTGCGCAATGGGAGTCTCTCCCCCACTGGTCACCAGCGTTTTCCCGCCGGAACCGCCGATCCGAACCGTCATGGCCAATCCGCCCAGCTCCATGGCGTGGAGCACCCTGCCGAAGACGTTCAGCGCGGGCGTATCCTCTTTCCTGATAACCAGTGCCGTGCCGCTTACTGCACAGGCCGGAATCACGATTTCAAGTTCTTTGCTGTTTATAGTTCCACGAACCACGGTATCGGGTAGTCTGCCGTCCGGCGCATGGATAGAAAGCGAAGTGACCTCCCCGGTATTGATGACCGCGCGTCTGATGTTGTCAGGCACTGTGACCGTACCGCCGTTTGCCGTTACCTCCGTAACCTGCGACGCTTCAAACGTTCCAAATGCCGCGGAAAGGAAAGCCAGCGCCTCATCCGGCTCCATTGCGCCGGCCTGCGCAACTGCGTCACGCAAGTCGGCGATGCTCTGCGCGGGATAGTTTCCAAGCTGTTCCCCCGCCACCGCCGCGTCGGCGGACGACTGCATCGCCTCCAGCATATCGGAGATTGACGCGTCTCCCCACGCGCCGTAGAGTGGGTTTGAATAGACTGTCTCTCCAACCAGCCCAGTCTCATCCGCCGGTGTGACGCACACCCTGAAATATTTGCCTTTGAAAGAGGCGTCCAGCATCAACGATCTGCCGGTTTTGATTTCAGTGTAGGGGCCGTTAATGCTGTCCGACACCAACCACTTCACCTGTGTGTTTTCCTCCAAATCGGCCTCCGGGTCCGTATAGAGGTAGGAAACGCGCAAGGTCTGGCCTTCGGCCACCGTCCCCGACACGCTTATATTCCTAACTTCCGGCGGCTGGTTTGTCGCACCGTATCTGCCGATACTCTCAAAGTTAATGTACGGAAACCAGGAATACTTTTCATACATTTCTCCGCTAAGGTTATAGTTGCCGCCATCATAGTCGGCGAACATCTCCTTTTCTCCCTTTTTCAGTACGACGTTGGTGTCCGCACCTAAGACCGCATGCCCATCCTGTCCACGAATCCACCATGGATTACCGTTATACCCAGGCTTTGTGTCTAGATATACCAAAATATTATTGTTAAAATGGTTTCCCTTGTAGCTTGCCTTCTCAGGCGTCTCGTACGCCTCTTTGATCCAAGGCCACTTCTCCTGGTATAGGGGATTCGCCATAATCGCCCTCAGCGGCGCAATATAAGCTTCTTTAGACGCCGCGGTGATCCAGGAGGAGCTTCCATGGTTCTCGGTAGTAACATACTGCCAGTCGCTGTCCGACCAGTCGGCCATGTGATGGGCACGCGGGGCGTCGATGAAGAGGTTATGATGAGCATTGTTGTTCTGTCCGCCGTGAACTTTAAACGCCTCACATTCTGCAATATTAGGGCCAAACACGTTGCCATACAGCTCCATATCGGAGCTCCCATCGTCGGTGAACACACCGCAGGGATAAAACTGCCTGCCCTCTTCCTCATTTCCGATATTATAGAAATGGTTGTACCGGATGACGGTGCCGTGGTCGCCCAGGTCACGTCCGGTATAGATCACGCCCGCATCCGCGCCATTGATACAGCAGTCATAGAATTCGTTATATTCGACGACATTGAGTACGCCGCCGTATACAAGCGCCGAATGCGAAAAGTTCTTAAACTCGTTGTGGGAGGCGGTATTGCCCACTCCGTCGAGCACCACGCCAGGCGCGTAGGTTTCCTTGGCGTAGGAGCAGTTGTCAAACAGGCTGTTGGTGATCAGATTGTTGCCAAAGGCAAGCGTTTCCTTATCTCCGCCTGAATTGATGTGGATGCCGCCGACGCCAGTATATTTTACCTCCCCGTTTTGGAAGGTACAGTTCCAAACATCATCCCATGTCATCCCATAGCGGCCGACCGCGCTGATGGCACAGCCGTCAAACAGAATATTTTTTGCTCCGTTTAAGGTGATGCCGTTGCCTTTGGTCTGGGTAAAGGTGATGCCACGGAAATTGACATACTCTGCTTTATTGACAGCCATCAGGGTGCAGTCCGCCGTTGTGATAGAAATCTCGGGGGTTCGGCTGTCCGTCAGAGGCCACAGGTAGAGCTTTTGGGCGTCAAAATCAATATACCATTCCCCCGGTATATCGATTTCCTGATACACGTTCATGAATTTAGTAGGCATCGGCGTATTCTTTGCGATACCGTAGGCAGTATCGCTATTCTCCCGCGCAGTCAGAAAGTGTTTTTCCCGGTCTATCGTCACATACCGGATGGGGGCGTACCAATAATGGTAAAAGAATCCCTTAAGCATGATATGATCCAGCCCGTAACTCCAGGTATCAGGCACCCCGTCGTCATATTTTATGGTAAAGGCGCGAGTATCCTCCGACACCTTGCCGTTTCCACGATTAGTGCCGTCTGTCTCGGTACAGATGGTATCGACCCACTCGGTGCTCACCACCGAGTTTGGGTAGCTTGCCAGAGTCATATCCTCCCCGTCCCAAGTGATAATCGGCGCTGCCAGCACCGACTGATTATCCCGAATTGCGTACTCCCCGATCTGTCCGACTCCTAAATCAGCAAGATCAGCGACCAGGACCCGGCTCCTGGCCTCCTCCGAACGAAGGAGGGAACGCATCTCGCCTTCTACCGGTTCAAAGGAGGTCAGGTCAAAATGCGTACCGCCGGAGAAGGATACCTTTTCATCCTTATAGCTGCGATAGGTAATGGGGGCCTCAGCAGTTCCAGAGTCCTGCGCGGTCAACTCAAAGGTGGAGGCGATCTGGTAAACGCCGCCCCTGAAGTAGACCGTCACGCCGCCCTCGGGTAGCGCATCAAGCGCGCGGATCGCGTTTCTGGCTTTGGTAATGGTACGGAAGGGCTGGGAAAGCGTACCGGGATTGCTGTCATCGCCGTCGTTCGAGACGTAGAATGCCAGCCCGCCGTTCTCCTCTTTTTCAAACCGCACGGACAGAACTTTACCAGAG
>CABSMD010000028.1 GCA_902478725.1 uncultured Clostridia bacterium | reverse complement strand
ACCCGATGGCGATGCGTCCGTTCGCGGGCTATCACATGGGCGACTATTTTGGACATTGGCTGGAAATGGGCAAAAAAATCCCGAATCCGCCAAAAATTTTCCACGTCAACTGGTTCCGCCTCGATGACAACGGCAAGTTCATGTGGCCTGGATTCGGCGACAATCTGCGCGTGTTGAACTGGATCATCGACCGCTGCGAGGACAAGGTGGACGCAGTCGAGACACCGATCGGCTACCTGCCGAAGCCTGAGGACATCAACCTTGAGGGCTTAGACACCTCCATGGACACCTTAAAAGAACTGCTGTCTGTGGACAAGGAAATCTGGAAGGAAGAGGTCAAGGGCGAAAGAGAATTTTTTGAGCAGTTTGGTGACAGGCTGCCCAAACAGATCAAGGATGAACTGGAGAGACTGGAAGACAGGCTTTCCTAAACTGGATATAAAAAATACCGCCGCCGCATGGAATATGCAGCAGCGGTATTTTTTTGTCTTTAAAAAAGCTATTGTATTCACGCATCGAATATGGTATAGTAGGGCCAAAATCCAAGTCATATTAGGAGGTCGATGCTTTATGAAACTCATGTTTAATGAGGATTGGATTCACTTTATCTGGACCCGGTATGAAAGAAAGATTGCGGTGAACGAAACGGCTTTGCGGGATTTTATCTACCAGTATAAGGACACGCAGGTCACGGATTTTGTCATGAATGTAAACGGCACGGTCTCTACCTATCCCTCTAGGACAAGGGAGAATTTTTGCGATAAATATCTGGCAACGGAGGAAAACGGCATTGCGGTGGATTACCGGCATACATTTGCCCAAAAAGCATATGAGATATTTATAGAAAAGAAGTTAGATATGTATCAAATATGGATAGACGCGGCCCGGGAGATCGGTATACGGCCGTGGATTTCCATCAGAATGAATGACTGCCATGGAAATGAGCTGGATACCGATTTGAGAAAAAGCAGGTATGTGAGCGACCATCCCGAGCTTTGGAGGATTCGCCATCGGCAAACCGATGGATATTACGATGGGACATTGGATTTCTCATTGGAAAAGGTAAGGGAGGACTTGCTGGCTTACATAGAAGAAACCCTTAACAGATACCGTCCTGACGGGCTGGAACTGGATTTCACAAGGGAGGCGCTGCTGTTTCGGCCGGGCTATGAACAAGAAGGTATGGAAATCCTTCACGGTCTGCTGTTTCAGATCAAGGGATTGTGTCAAAAATATGGTGATATCCCCATCAACGTATTGGTAAACGGCAGTCCCCAGAGCTGTTTGGAACTGGGCCTAGATCCCGCGCATTGGGCCGCAAATCAATGGATAGACTCTCTTGTTATGTTGCCAAGATGGGAAACCATCAACACCGATTATGAAATTGGGTTGTGGCAAAGGCTCTTAAACGGCCACGCAAGTTTAGGCGGAGGGCAACAACTCTTGATTAGGCCGGAAAAAGCGGCCAAAAATGTTATGTCCAATCTGGAAATGGCGTTTGGCCAGGCAGCGGCCAATTTATATAACGGATGTGATTTTGTCTATCTGTATAATCATATGGACCTTACAGAATCAGGATTGGACAACGTCAATCATTCCACAAGCATACGCCAGCCGGAAAACCTGAAAAAAATATTGCAAAATACCGGGGATTATGAAACCGCTGCGGCGCAAAAAAGAAGTCACGTCCTTACTTATGACGATTACGCGCCCTATTGGAAAGAAACTACTTCCAGACTGCCTGTCAAATTCTGCGGCGATCACTACTGGAAATCGATAAAAATAGCAACGGGCGGGATTGGCTGTGATGAAACGGCCTACTTGATTTTAGGGTTTGACAAAAGGATGGAAAGTGAAAAGATACAGGTTTATGTGAATTGTGCAAGGGCAGAGTTTTCCAGCTATGGAGGCCTGGACCCAAACATAACGGCGCTTTTCGGCCATGTTTTTGCCATAAACAAAGAAACGAAAATTGATGGTTATGGCATCATAGAACTGCGGGTTTGCGAAGTGGCTGTATTGGGATATGCGGAAATTTTAATATGCAAAGAAACAGGGCCGGTATCGTCATGATCCGGCCCTATCATTATTCTTTTAAACTGTTTTTCCCTGTACAATGGTATGCGGCAGGATCACCTCACGGCCGTCCCATTTCCCGCCGCCGGCCAGCCGGACAAGCAGGTCAGTAGCTGTTCTTCCCGCTTGCTCCACCGGATAGCCGACCGTGGTAAGCGCAGGCCTGACATAGCGTAGCGCAGGTATTTGGTCAAACCCCATCAGGCCGGTTTGAGTAGGCTGGACAATATCCATACATTGCAGCGCGTAATAGTCACTGCCGCACAGGATGGCCCCGCGCCTACGCACCTCCCAACAGAACCGCCCGACCCGCGCCAGGTCCTTATCCGCAACGGTGAATCCCTCCGTATTACATTCACGCACCGCCTCTAAAAAGCCCTGGTGCCGCCGCTTTTGCGCATCGATGTTCTCTCCGCCTTCCAGCGCCAGCACGGGGGAATAATACAGCAGGCTTTCATACCCGCGTGTGATAGCATATCGCGCGGCATCGTACATTGCCCGCCGGTCATCGATCCCGACGAACGGCAGATCAGATGTCGTACCGTTGCCACCTACACGGTTCGCCAATGTAACAATCGGGCAGGGGCAGCTCCCCAACCAGGAACCGTCGCGGGATACCGGGCAGAGCAGAATTCCCGCTGCCTGCATCCCGCACAGCCGCCGGATACAGGCGCGTTCTTCCTCCTCACTACCATTGGACAGCATGATGACAACCGAATATCCGGCCGCTCTGGCCTGCCTCTCGATTGCGGTCAACATATGGGAAAAAAACTCGTTTTTCAGATGCAGCATGACCACGCCGATCAGGCCGGACTTACCGGAGGACAGAGCGCTGGCGTGCCGGTTTTTTACATAGCCATGCTCGCGCGCGGCGTCCAAAACCCTCTTACGGGTTTTTTCGCTGATTCCCGCACGGTTATTGAGCGCGCGGTCAACCGTTCCCTGCGAGACGCCGCACAGCCGCGCCAGCTCCTTACTGGTGATTCCGGCGTGTCCAGCCGCGCCCCTTTCCTGTTCTGGTTTTTTTCTCACTTTGTCACGCCCCGCAGGCTGTGATAGATTTTGATTTCCTGCGCAAACAGCAAGGAACCGCCCTTTGTTTTATAATCCGTAAAAGGAGTACTGTCCAGCTCAAGCATCATTTTTTCCGAAACTTCTGGCAAGTCAAGCTGTGTCAGTGGTAGCGTACCGGACAGCACCGACAGGCAAAAGCCGCTTTCTGTAAGTTCTAGCGTACCCCAGGCCGCGTCCAAGCTCCAGAAGGTGCAAAAACCGCCATCCGGACAGATAACCGGCGCAAATCCCAGCTTGCCCCTGGCCATATCGAAGGAAAAACCGGAAAACGCATTGAGCAGAGAAAAACTTGCCATCGACCGTGCATAATGATTGCCGCACTCGATCTCGTTCCATGGATTCCGCTTAGCACCGTCATACTTATCGCGCACCGCCCTTACCAGCGCAGTCCCTTCCTCTACCATACCCTCCTGGATCATCAGAGCGGCCAGGGCATACTCAAAACCGTGCATGGTCTCCTGACAGTAGGGCACCGGAATGGTTGGTTTATATGCCCCATCGGGATAGTCGCAAATAACGGTTCCCGCCTCGTCGTTGCAACCAAAGACACGCCAAGGATTGTAAAAGTCACGCATACTTTGTTTGAAATTGTTCCGGTACAGGCTCAAAAGTGCGGTACGCAGGTGCTCCGGATCAAAGATCTCACCCAGTCCGCACAGGTTCGCGTGCCACTGTGCCAGCACCTGGTCGATGCTGGATCCTTCACCGATCTGGTACTTGATTTCCTTTGTCTCCTCGTTCCAATACATATTCAGTTCCTTTTGAAGAGCCTGCTGATCTCCCTCTTCCCCGCCGGTGAAGCTCTCTAGAATGGATTTATCGGCAAGGTCGATCTTTTGTATGTAATAAGAACCGTTGAACAGGTTCTGCTCCATCCATTGCTTGCCTTTTGCAAACAGCTCGCGGTATTCGCCCGCCTGCTCCGTCTCGCCAAGATAGTCCGCCATCTCGGCAGCCGCCTTGAGCGCCGCCAGATAAAAGCCCTCCAACCAGGAGCTGGGACCAAACAGGTTCATATCCAACGTGTGGTGGCAGCGGCCCTCCAGCACACCGTCGTGGTTTGTGTCCCACCTGTTTTCGTTGGTTGGCTCCCACGCATAGGCAAGGGATTTTTTGATCGCGGGCCAGTTCTTTTTCAGCCACTCGTCGTCGCCGCTGATCTTCCACTCGCGGTAGGATTTGATAATGCCGCCCATCTGTCCGTCCAGACAGGGGTACGCCTGACCCACTCCACGTTCCAGAGGAAGCTGGAGGCGAAACTGCATCGCGCCATTATCCGTCATGTTATAGCGGTAGTCCAGGTCGCGCATCGAACGCTCCAGGTCAGGGAACAGGAAGGGAACCGCATAAGCATAGTTCCACACATGGGTACAGCTCCCCTCACACGATCCCGCAAGCTCCTGTGTGCCCTCCCAGCCATAGAGGGAGCCATCCTCCAGCCGCAATACGGTCGGCGTTTTGATCGTGGACAGATTGGCGGACACCGCATCCAAAACACAGTCGGGCACGGTGGAAGCAAACAACGCGTCATGAAAGCGCCGTGTCTGTTCATACAGCCGATCCCAATTTTGCAGGCTGTAGTGCGCGGAGGAGGAGGCGTTTTCAAACAACACCGCGTAGTAGTTTTTCCAGGTAACGTCCCGCCCATCCTTTTGATAAGGATTCCAATAGTTGTAATTGTTCGGAAAATGCCAGGTCAGGACAAACCGGAAGCTTTTGCTCTCTCCCGGCGCGAGCAGCGCCGACGCGCAAAGGGTCGCGGTGTCGCCCTCTCCCGGCGTATCATAGGTACGATTGACGAGGTGCGGCTGTTCGGTAAAATTGCGCCAATAGGTCTCCAGATGGTCGCGCCAAATGCCGCGGTACCAGTATTCCTGATAGCTCACCTCCGCCGCGTCGGTCGCCATGCAAAGCTCTCCATAGGCCGGATCGTCCGGCGGCAGGATGTTTTGGTACAGCCGCATCTGCGAAATACCGTTCTCTTGAGAGAATTTGTTGACCTGTCCAGCCGAACATAGATTGGCCAGTGAAAACGCGACCGAATAACGCAAGGATTCCGGCTGATCGTTTTCCACCGCAATCTCGAAAAATGCCCCCGGTATGCTGGAATCGTCACTGTTACCGGGAATAAGCGGATTGAAGGCAGTCATTGAAACGCGCCCCGGAAAACGCCCACCTGCATCCACTTCCGTCCAGTCGCCAAATTGCAGGGTTGCCAAGGGATACTCTCCGGTAAATTCACACTCCGAAAAGTGCGGGAAGCCCGCCATCCTCTTACTGTCCACCCCATAGCCAAAGCCCTTGTGCCCCAGCTCATGCTGATACTGTCCGATAAACCCCTGGTACAGGTCGCCGTTTAGGATCCGCGCGTCCATGCAACGGCCGTCCCTCTCCGCTTTGATGGCAAAATGTGTGTGGCCGTTCAATGAACCTTTGTTCGGCCGGTTTTGAACCTCCCAGTCCACCAACCCGCCGTTACCGGCGAGCGAAACACAGCCACTTCCGATCCCGCCCAATGGGAACGCAATTTCCTTGTTTTTTTCATTCCGGTATGTAGCCATATAAACCCTCCTAATACAATAATCGTGTACGTACACGATACCATGTAGAAAAAGGTTTGTCAAGAGAAATATGAAAAAAACAAATGAGTCCCGGTAGCAGGCTCATTTGTTTCTTTATTTTCGGGATTGGTAACGGTCCATAAACGCCAAAAATGAGATCAACCGTTCTATAAGACCATCATCCAGTGCTGTCCAGCAATAATGATAGCCCGGAAAATAGGGGCACAGGGAATGTGTTTTCTGCTCGTAGATAACCGGAATATAGGCAAATGGGCGAGTACCCGTCTTATCCGTCTGCACGCAGTACCGGCATCCATCGCATTTTTTGGTGCGTTCCACAACGAATTCCTGCAAGTTATCGTCCATCGAATCGAAAGCCGTTAAGAAATCCTTTAAACCGTTCGGGATACACAGTCCCAAAACAGTGGGCTGCGTGGTGTAATAGTCATACCGTACAGATATGCCTGTGTGCTTTATTTTGTACTCAAAGCCGCCATTGGGCGGCTCCTTGCCCCAAAGCGGATTCGCATAGGTCAGGGACAGCTTGCAATCGCTGGCGGTGACATCATAGAGATCGTACCGCTGGTAACCATTTTCCAGCATCCAGCTTTCCAGCCTGCGAAAGGGGCTCTCACCAAGCAGTTTCGCGTAGATATCAGTGGTGTAAGGGTAATCCTTTTGAAAAAGGCAATAGGAAAAGGCGGTCAAACTGGCATCCGGGCGAGTCGACATCCAAACCCACGCGGGAGGCAGATCGCTGAAATCACCAATGCCGAGCTTTTCCAATATCGCTTTTTGCCTTTTATTCCATTTTACATCCGGATTCTGTCCGGCCTGGAACATGTTTTGCAGCAACGCATTCATGGCCTTGATAAATTTCTTCATATTTAGCTGCAATTCCGGTTTGCCATAGGAGGCCTTGTGAAACCGGTTGGGATAAGCATCGTCCCCATGCAGCGCCGGTACAAAAAGCAGGGGCTCGTCAAAGGCCAGCCGGTAAAGCGACTTCATAAGGGTATACAAACGCTCCTGTTCCCTCACACTGACGGGTGCGGCTTCATCCGGAATGAACCGTGGAAACAAATCGAGATAGCTCCGCGCCATCCTTTGTTCCAAGCTTGCATATGCCATTTTTACCCCTCCTGTTCCGAATCAATCGTAGTTGAGCTGTAGGGCGTCCACTCGCCGGTATCCAATGACGGGTCATAAAAGACAAAACGCTCTTTTCCCCGTTTTTTTGCCTCATACAAAGCGATATCCGCCTTTTTGAACAGCTCCTGATAGGTATCCCCATCCTTATCATACAACGCAATTCCGATGCTGGCCGATGTCTGTACGCCGAATTGTTCACTACGCAGCCGACGGCAGATTTCTTCCACGCGGGCCTCTATGCCGCGGTCATCAATTTGAAAAAATACGACAAACTCGTCGCCGCCAATCCGCGCCACAGGATCTTCTACCCGAAACAGTCCCTTAAGCCGCTGGGCAATTTCGGCCAGCAGCCGGTCACCGGCCAGGTGTCCTAAGGTATCGTTCACGCCCTTAAAATTATCGATATCAATAATCAAGAAGGCATAGGCACAGTTCCGTCCCGCCGTTTGAATCAGGCGTGCGACCTGCTTTGCTATTGCGCCTTTATTGAAGAGCCCTGTCAGGTCATCCCGTTCCGCACGGAGCTGGTATTTCTCCGCCTCCCGTTTTTCCTTGTCAATGTCGAGCACAATCCCAATTGCACGCGACTGGACGCCATCCTCATCCCGGATCGCCGTCAGGTAGGTCTTGCACCACACAAAGCCCCGTCCACGTTGGTGCAGGCGCATACTATACTCCCCATAGGACTCCTTGCCATCACGGATCGATTCGGCCATCTTCAGGAAGCCCTGTATATCGTCCGAATGGATCAGCCCTCGCTTTTCTACATTTTGTAAAAAGTTTTCTGAGACCGGCGAGTATCCGAACCACTTATGCCAAACCTCTGAAAAATGCACCGTATCGGTGGTTAAATCCCAATCGTATACAATGCTGTCGATCTTTTCTGTGATCAGACGGTAGCGCTCCTCGCTGAGCCGAATCTCCTCTCGCGTCCTTTTTTCTACTGTAATATCCAAAACAACGCCGTAAAACCAATCGTGTCCCTCGGTATCGCGCATACGCTGCCCCTGTCCGTGAACCCACTTTATGGTGTTCTCCGCCGTGACGATACGAAACTCCGAATCGCCGCTCTCCATGCTTTGAGAAAGCGTAGCCACCACTGCAAGCACCCGTTCCCGATCGGCCGGATGGATCACGTCCGACAAGGTATGATATTGCGAACGGAACTGCTCCTCGGTGCAACCGAGCAACCGCACGAAGCCTTCGCTGCTATACGCAAGTATATTATCCCTATCCGCGCTGCATCGGAACACGCCCCCCGGAATGTTGGCGGACAGGGTTTCGAATTCCAGATTGGCCTGCTTGAGCTCCCGTGTATTTTTTCCCTGCAAATGCAGGAGATAAAGCAGCAAAAGCAACAACACGGCCAGGATTTTAACCAACAGCAAAAAACCCATGCCGGAGATACTTCTCAGCTGTCCGCTGACCACGCTTTCCGGCACCGAGGTGATCTGGTACCAGTCGTTGAAACCCACCGGCCTGTAGTCCACGTAGCGTGTCACACCCTGGTAAGTAAAAACTAGGATTCCGCTTTTTCCCGCCTCCATATCCTGGCATATTTCCTCAACGGTTCGGTCCTGCTTGAGTTCTGTCAGGCGAAGTGCTTCAAAATAATTGGAACGCCCCTCCAGGCCGCCGTGAGTTGTAATAACCGAGCCGTCAGCCTTTGCGATGTTGACGCTTCCCTTGCCTCCGAATATATCCGCGTAAAAGAGCTGGTTGATTACCTCAATGGGATACTCACAGCCCAGCACACCGGCCGCCTTGCCATTGCGCCGGATGGGTACGGCCAGAATGACCCCGGGATTGTCGTTTCCAAACGTACCGATCTCCGATACCGCGCGATTGCCCAACATGGCGGTCTGAAAGTAGGTTTGGCTGCCCGCATAATACTGGCCGCCATTCTCATTATAGGCGTTACCGTCCGGTGTGATGATTACCAGATGCTCAAACAGGTTGAATTTAAGCTGTTCCTGTAAGAGTGCCAGCACCTCTTCGTCATAGATGATATCATACCGTCCGATCATCAGCGCCATCGATTCTAAGAATGAAAAGCTGTCGTTCAGCTTGTTTTGAATCGTGCTATGGCTCTGTCCCGCACTTTCATTCAAATAAACCTGTACCTCATTCTCCAAGTTCCGGTTTAAATGCATATAAAAATCAAAAAAGATACCGCCAATCAGCACAAACGCAAGCAGAAAGACAGATAGCACCCTGGGAGAAGCCAATTTTTTACGCAATGCTCCCACTTCCTTATCATGAACTGCATTTATTTTCTAATTTTACTTATTTACCATCCCTAAGCAATTCTCTTTTCTTTGAATCAGAACTGAACGCCGGCAGATATTTGTATGTTGAAAAGCGAATTGCTTACATTTCAATAAGCTTTACTGCCTCTAAGCAATTCTCTTTTCTTTGAATTAAAACTGAATGCCGGCAGATATTTGTATGTTGAAAAGCGAATTGCTTACATTATATCAATATGGCAATGCAAAGTCAACAATACCCGCCCAGATAAAACGCGCCTACCCCTTGTAAATCAGGCCGAGATATGATAAAATTCCGGTTGATCCATATAGCATGTATTCGTTGGATGCCATCATGCAACCGGTAGGTGTTTGGGAACTGGTGTAGTTTATAAAAGGGGTGTTTCTTTGTCTTTGTTTGTTCGGGAAGGGTATTTTTACAGAAGATTTTTTTCTTTAACGGCGGCGATTGCCCTGCAAAATGTAATCGTTTTCAGCGTCAATCTGGCTGACAACATCATGCTTGGCGCTTACAGCGAGACAGCTTTGTCCGGCGTCGCGCTGGTGAACCAGATTCAATTTCTTTTGCAAATGCTGATTATGGGAATCGGAGAGGGAATCATTATCCTGTCGGCCCGCTTTTGGGGGCAACGTGAAACCGGGCCGATCCGGCAGACCGCAAGCATCGGCGTCCGGTTGGGGCTTGGTGTAGGCTTCCTGGTCTGGGCGGTTGTATTTTTCTTTCCCCACCAGACGCTTTCCCTTTTTACGGGCGACGAGGCGGTCATCGGCGAAGGGGTGCGGTATCTTCGGATTATTTGTTTTTCCTATCTGTTCTTCTCACTCACCAACATCCTAATCTCGGTACTGCGCAGCGTAGAAACGGTACGGATCGCCTTTGTGGTGTCTCTTTCTACCCTAGTCATCAACGTGTGCTTGAATTACGTCCTGATCTACGGTCACTTTGGCGCGCCGCGCCTGGGTGTGCAGGGCGCGGCAATTGCAACCCTCACGGCGCGGATTATTGAAACGCTGATCATCGTTATTTATTTAAAGTGTATTGACAAAAAGCTGGATGTGAAGCTGCGGGATTTTGCCAGGTTTCCTAAAGAACTGTTTTGGCAGTTTCTTAAGGTCGGCTCGCCTGTAATCGCATCCAACGCAATCTGGGGGCTTGCCATGGCAGTACAGACCGCTATATTGGGTCACCTGGGGTCTGAGGCAATCGCGGCTAACAGCATTGCAACAACGGTTTTTCAGATTCTTTCGGTCATCGTCTACGGTTCCGCCAGCGCGACCTCCGTCCTCATCGGCAAAACGATCGGTGAAGGCCGGATGGATATGATCAGGCAGTATGCCAAGACACTGCAGGTCCTTTATATCCTCCTCGGCCTTGCGACAGGCGCGCTGCTTTATTGCAGCAAGGACGCTATTCTGGCCTTTTACGCGGTATCGCCCGGCGCCAAAGAACTGGCGCTGCAATTTATCACGGTGCTGTCTGTTACGGTGTGCGGAACCGCCTACCAAATGCCGGCCTTGACCGGAATTGTCCGCAGCGGCGGCGATACCAAATTTGTGCTGTATAATGATACGATCTTTATGTGGATGATCGTGTTGCCATCCTCCGCTTTAGCTGCGTTCGTGTTTGGCTTCTCTCCCACAGCCGTATTCATCTGCCTGAAATCCGACCAGATTTTAAAATGCTTTGTGGCGGTGGTGAAGGTGAACCGTTACCGCTGGATCAAGCAATTTGACGCCACGCAGGCGTAGCTGTATATAAAAACCGCCGCGCGGGAGAGCCTCCCGCGCGGCGGTTTCGTCTATTTCGTCTATTGCAGCAAAAACACAAAATAGCTCTGGGGCTTGTATGCCCTATGAAAACTGTTCCACAAAGTATTGGATTACCTCTACCGAGCGATTGATACCAAGCCGCCCCGAATTAACAGAGAGGTCGTAGTTGGAGGCCAGCCCCCATTTTCCATCGGCATAGAAGTTGTAGTAGCTGGCACGGCGCTTATCCGTCTTCTTGATAAAATTTCTCGCCTGTTCCTCAGTAAGCTTATTAAGCTCCATGACCCGTTCGATCCGTCTCTGCATATCGGTATGGACGAACACCGATACCGTACTGGCGCAGTCACGCAGGATATAATCCGCGCAGCGCCCGACGATGACACAGGACCCTTCCTTTGCGATCTTCTCAATCGTTTCCGCCATGAGCGCAAACAGCTTATCATTTGTGATACAGTCATTGTAACCCGCGAAGCTGCCGACAAAGGGCTGACCGGCAAACGCCCAAGAATACAGAAAGCTGTTGGTCGGCTGTTCGTCAGCGTCCTCAAAAAGGCTTTGACTGATCCCACTTTCCTGCGCGGCCCGGATCAAAATCTCCTTATCATAAAACGGGACATGCAATCGTTCTGCCAAAGATTTTCCGATCTCCCGGCCGCCGCTGCCAAATTGACGTGAAATGGTGATAATATTGCTCGACATAGTTACACCCCGCCTTTCTAAAATGCATATGCTGGTAATATCCTACCTGTTTTTATTATATCACAAATATTAAATTTTAGAAAGTAACTTCGCTTCCTCTGAATAAAATTTGAAAATGGCAGCTACTTTCCTGTTGAAACCAAAGTTGTTTACAATATTTCATCCTTCTATTGCCTTAAGCAACTCTCTTTTCCCTGAATTAAATTTTTATGCGGGCAGATACCTTTCTGACGAAAAGTGAGTTGCTTACATTATAGCACATCTGAACTATTTTTGGTATCATTATTTGTAAATCATTTTTTGTTCCTTTTTGCCAATAGAAAGGATAGATTTTACCCATCAGAGTATACTAAAAATATGGTAAAATATCGCGCTATTTCTACAATTGTTTGTCATGTTTTGGATTGACCGGACACATTCACAATGATAGAATAGGTAGGGTATGAAAAAAATTGAATTAAACCCCGCTGGGTGTCAGACGGGGCCACAGAAATGGAGATAGGAAAACTATGCTAAGAAAACACTCAAAAATCACGGTGATCGGGGCTGGGGCAGTTGGCGCGACAATCGCTTATTCATTGGTAATGAAAAATGTCGCATCCGAGCTTGTGATTACTGACATCAACATGGCCAAGGCCGAAGGGGAAGCAATGGATATCAGCCACGGGCTTTCTGCACTGGGCGAAATGAACGTGCACGCTGGGGAGATTTCGGACGTTGCCGACAGCGACATCATTGTTATTTCAGCCGGGGTTGGCAGGAAGCCAGGGGAAACCAGGCTTGACCTTGCCAAGAAGAATGTCGGTATTATAGAAGGAATTACAAAAAACTTGATGCAATATTACAATGGCGGCGTGATTATGGTCGTTTCGAATCCGGTTGATATCCTCACCTATGTCGTGCAGAAGGTCAGTGGCCTGCCCACAGGTACGGTATTTGGAACCGGTGCGGTATTGGACAGTGCGCGCTTCCGTTACTTATTGAGCCAAAAGGCAGATGTTGATGTGAAAAATGTGCACGGCTTTATCGCAGGCGAGCACGGTGACAGCCAATTTCCGGTATGGAGCTCGGTTCACATCAGCGGTATGCCGCTGGATATTTTCTGCGAGACGCATGGTGTTGACATCGACAAGGAACAGATTGAGCTCGACGTTCGCAATTCCGGCGCTGAGGTGATCAAGCGCAAGGGCGCTACCTATTATGCAATCGCCTCTATGGTCGCGAGTATCTGCCAGGTAATTTTAAAAAATCAGAAGGCGATTTATATGACCAGTACCCTGATTGATGGCCTTTATGGGATCGAAAACATCTGCCTTAGCCTGCCAAGTGTACTTGGTATTCACGGCGTGGAACGGGTACTACAGTTCAACTTCACGGAGGAGGAACGGCAAAAGCTTCTTTACTCTGCGGAACAGATTGGACAGATGATTCAAAGCCTGTAATGAGTAAAACTGATAAAACAACCAAAAACCTGTTTTTTGGTTGTTTTTTGTTTTTACCTATTTACATTGTCTATTTAAAGTGATATTCTAATGATAAATTCTGTATGGAAGGATGATATGGCACATGAATGGTGAATTAAAAAGAATCCGAGATACTATATTCGACTTGGTCAAATTCCATTTTGATGGTGAAATTCGTACGGTTTCCTACGATGGAGTTTCAGTGAAATACGATGGGCAGACCGCTGAAATCGGCTACAATTCAAAGCCGGCCTTCGCCCGCGGCTGTTTTTTACTTGCCAAAGAAATTACGGCAGGAAGTACTCAGATCGAAATGACACAAAAACCAGTCTTTCGCGATTGCGGCGTGATGCTCGATGCCTCCAGAAATGGCGTCATGCGTGTAGAAGCAGTCAAACGTTACATTGACAATATGGCTGCACTGGGTTTGAACCTCCTGCTGCTGTATACCGAGGATACTTACGAAATCAAGGAGTATCCCTGGTTTGGTTATCTGCGCGGCAGGTATACCGAGGAGGAACTGCGCGAAATCGACGACTATGCCGACAGCATGGGTATAGAGTTGGTACCTTGCGTCCAAACGCTGGCACATCTTTCACAGTATCTGAAATGGCCGGAAGGGGCACAATTTAGTGATACCGAAGATATTTTACTGATCGATGAGCCTAAGACCTACGAGTTTATCGACGCGGCGATCCGCACCTTGCGCCGCTGCTTCCGTTCCAAACGGATCCACATTGGCATGGATGAGGCTCATAATGTCGGTTTAGGAAAATATCTGGATCGGCATGGTTACCAAAACCGCTTTGAAATATTGAACCGGCATCTGAACCGGGTTGTTGCTATCTGTAAACAGCACGATTTTAAGCCAATGATGTGGAGCGACATGTTCTACCGTTTAGGCTCCAAGAACCATGCTTATTATGACCTTGACGCAGTCATACCGCAGGATGTAATCGATCAAATTCCTGACGTTGACATGGTGTATTGGGATTATTACAACACCGACGAGAAAATGTACCGTGGCATGATCCAAAAGCATAAAGCTATGAATAAGGAAATTATATTTGGTGGAGGAATTTGGACATGGGCTGGATTTTTGCCGCGGCGCGAGTTTACATTAATGACATCAGAGCTGGCCTTAAAGGAATGTATGAAGGCGGATGTAAAAACGGTTTTTGCTACCATGTGGGAAGACGATGGCTGCGAAACAAATCATTTTCTGACACTGTCCCTGCTCCCTGTTTTTTCCGAACATTGTTATCGTGGAATGGGCTGTACAGAGGAGGACATTCTGTCCGCCGGTGAGTTTCTGACCAAAATGGATCGGAAGGCATTTGAGGCTATGGGTGTCTTCAACATGGAAGAAAAGCAGGGGATGGGACCCGGCAAGGAAGAAATCTACAATGATATTTTTTACAACCTTGGTACTATGAATACCGATAGCACCAAGTTTCAAAAAGCCTTAGATGTGCTAAAAGAGTATGAATTACAATCCGGAAATAATCAAGAATGGTACAAATATGCTATCTTACTTTTTACAATTGCTACGATCAAAATCGATATCCGTCTTAACCTGCGCGATCGCTATCTCAAGGGCGACAGGGACTATTTAAAGCAACTGGCAGGTTCTGTACTGCCTGCCCTGCGGGAAGACTACATAGCGCTTTCGAAGCTGCATCGTGAACAATGGCTTGCTACATACAAGCCTTTCGGTCTGGAGGTATTGCTTGTCCGCTATGGAGGTATAATCGAACGACTTACCTATGCGATTGATACAATCAACCAATATATTAGTGGCCGCCTGCCCTGTATTGAAGAGCTTGAAGTGCAAAGACTTCCCCTCTCCAAGTATATGAACAGATATCAGCGTTTGGCTACACCGTCCTCTATTTTATAATTTCTTGATTTTTGAGAAACCATAATGAAGATGCCCACAACCTTTGGTTGTGGGCATCTTATTTCATATAAAAAAGGAAGACCGGCACTATTGTGCCAGCCTTCCTAACATCCCTTATCAGCTATATTAGATAGCGTTTAACGGATCAAATTCTTTGTAGACTACGATGTCTTCGGTCTTACCTCTGTTCTGACGAACCAGAACGTAGGAGCCTTCCTTCACATCGCTGATGCTGGTACCATTGTATGTTACCATATCATCCTCATTCGATCTGGAAGTATCAACAACCGTGACACGCGCACCCTTGTATGCAACACCGATCGTTCTGTTCTGATTCTGCTCTTCGTTGTATACATTCAAGGTAAAGGTACCTGCCGAGGTATTCTTGTTGGTAACCTGACCATAGCTGATCAACATCTGTACGTTACCCTGATAGGTCCAGGAGTTGTTCCAAGTCTGATAGAACATCGTACGGAAGTAGTTCTCAACATACTCGTCAGCCGGAACCGGTCTCGGATACAGACGCCACATATCTTTCTCAGTGATCTCGTTCTTGCTGTTTGCGCTGTAAACGATAACCGAACCAGGATATGCACCGTATGCGATCGCTGCGGATTCACCATACTGCTCTTCAGCGGAAGAATCCGGAGTAAACAGTCCAGTGTCTTCCGTCAGAACACTGACTTCAGCACCCTTCTGTACCATGTAGACTCTGTCAACCGTATCTCCATCAGAATTCTTGGTAGATGCAACAGACTTGATGATCGAGATCGGCTTATCTACCAGGTTGTCACCAGAGCTAGCGGTAATAACAATCGCCTTAGCAACGCCCTTCTTATCTACATCATACAAAGTGTAGTTATAGTAGGTGGTGTTGTTCAGGTTGTTCTTGCCAAGCACGTTGACGTCGTCACCATCAAAATTCTTGGTGTTCGGCATCTCAAAGATAACCGTCGAAGAATCGATGATGTATCCGCCCAGCATAGCAGGATCAGAGTTGTAGTAGTTAGCGCCAGAGGTCTCCCACTTCATGAATCCATAAGTCTTCTTAGCATCATCCGGAATCGTCTCAGGAGCCGTACCCGGCAGATAGATCTTAGTGAACTTACCAGCGCTGTTGGTGTCAACCGACGCGATAAATCCATTGGTACCATCTAACTGCTTTTTCAACATATCTAACGCTTCGCTGATTTCCGACTCGTTCTTCATGCTGTACGGGCCCTTAGTGACATCCTTGTCAAGCGGGTTCGTGGTAACGATACGGAAGTTAGTAGCAGCATCCAGCGTTACGATATCGCCCGTAGAAGTCACGGCTTCCATGCTCAGGGTTCTTGTAGAAGCGCTACCATATACATCGTAGATGAACGCATAATCATTCACCGCCGAAGAGGTGTCGCTGTAAGCAATGTTTCCGGTATAGTCAAGATAGAATGTTCCAGTAGACTCTACATCAAAATCATCCATTGAAACTTCGTCAGACAGTTCATACTTGGTGTCGTCAATCAAAATTACTGATTTACGCTTCTCAGTAACCGTACCTTCAACCGTATCGGTCGAAACAATGATGTTAAAGATCTTAGAGTCGCTGATGTATTCATCCCTGTCATCCGTTACGGTCTCAGCAAAGATAGACAGAATGTTGTCTTCCTGAATGTCCTCCATCTCAAGCGGCAGACCGTCTTTGTCCTTAATGCTGAAGCGAATATCTGTCGACTGCTTCTCAGCGTCCAGCTTCAGGTCAGAACCATTATCCAGCGTAACAGTCTTGTCATCGGTATCAACACCGTCAACCTTGTAGTTCTTGAACTGATTTACAACAACAGACTCATAGATACCGTCACGGTTGGTGTCGATCAACTTAACATAACCATTCGGGATATTGTTGATCGTCTCATACGCATAAGCATCCGAACCATAGTTGTTGACCATCAGAGTAATGTCAGCCTCGTCAGCCAAGGTCACATAGTCAGTGTCGTAATCAGCTTCCTTGTCTTCCCAGTAGTACAGTCTGCCATTGTTTTCATCAACATAGTCGATGTCGCTGGCCTGAATGACCATAGTATCGTTTCTGGAAGTATCTCTTACAACTGACAGCAGGGTCAGCGTGTTGTTGTTTCTGGTGTCATACTTATAGTAGTAGATAACGCTTTCACCAACCAGCGGAGTCGGATCGGTTTTGCCGACCTTCATGGTGCGCACATAGTTGGTACCTTCCTGCTGAACTCTAGCTTCACCGATCTTCGCGGTGTTACCGGATACAGCAGCAGTCTCGGTTGCGATAACCGTACCATATTCCTTGATAACTTCAAGGTTGTTGTACAACAGGGTCTTATTGGTGATCTCCAGCTGATACTGCGTTTCTGTGAAAACAGTAACTTCCATCAGCGGAACTTCCAGCGCGTTGTACATCAACTGCGCAACGGTACCCCTCTTAGCAGGGTCGTTAGAACCAAATCCCATACCAGTGGTCAGTTTCAGGGTAGTACCTTCAATGAGGTAACCATCCGGGAACTTACCCTTCTGCTGCGCTCTGAGTTCATAACCCAGCATGCAGACAACCATCTTTACCGCTTCGGCAAAGGTAACCTCGTCATCCGGACGGAAGGTGCCATAGCCGTCACCAACGATGATCTTGTAGTTAGCCGCAATCTTGATCGAACCAAGCGCCCAGTGATCGTCAGCTACGTCGTTAAACGGATTGCTGCCGCCCGCAGCTGTCGCTGCCTCGGCCAAACCCATTTCACGTACTACAAAAGCTGCCATTTCAGCTCTCGTTACCGTCTGGTCCGGCTTATATGTACCATCGTCGTAGCCGGCAATAATTCCCAACGGCACTAATGTTTCAACTGCTTCTTCGTACTCTGTACCTGCAACATCCGTAAATGCCGCTGAAGCCGTCATGGCACCAAAAGTACCCAGGATCATGCAAAGTACTACGGTCAGTGCCAATACCTTTTTGAGATTTTTCATACTCTCAAATCCTCCCTTGTTTATAAATTGTTTTTGAAAGAGTTTTTCTTTGCCAAGCCGCACAGCACCCCTTTCCAT
>CABSMD010000027.1 GCA_902478725.1 uncultured Clostridia bacterium | reverse complement strand
CCCTTGTACAACAACAACCAGATATTATTAGCTTTAGGGTATGAAAACAATGCAGTCCGGGCGTATCCATTTCGTGATGGGCATACTGCCAACCAAGCATTTCAGATGATGAAAAATAGCAAGCTGTATCCAGACTGGAAGGACGGACTTTTTGGTATTCTATTCGTGGATGGCTTATGCGAACCCGCAGACCGCCGCGAGATTTCGTTAAAAGCCCTGCAAAGGGGTTATGAAATGATGACGGCCTCTGAGGCGAATATAACAGATTATGGTTTTGGAGATCAGTTATATCGGACATGGATGCAGCGCATTGACGACGATGATAATTACAGGTATAAAAAGTACGCGAAGCGATACATCCATCCAGAGGAATTTGATCTGGCGGAGAGGCGTTGCTATACAGCAGAGTTTTTGACAGAAGCACAGACCTATCTGGGGCAGGGATGTCTGCAACCGGCGGCGGAAGCATTTAGAGCGATCCATGATGCCATGTGGGAGGTACACCGTCTGGCTTTTCATGACGTTGACAGCAGTCGTTTTACACGCAATAAAATTCTGAATATCATTAGGCAATGCAAGGATCTGGAAAGCCAGGCAACGGAAAACATCGATGATGTTCTAAAACGGTTTAACTAGAATCGAAATCAGGCAGGGGGTGAAAGAGACGTTGGAATCTTTGAAGGAGACAGACCTGTATGATGCGGTCAGCGGCTTTTTACGCGGGCTTGGTTATGAGGTGCAGGCCGAGGTGGATCATTGTGACGTAGCCGCGAGGAAAGAAGATCATATCATCTTGATAGAAATGAAGCTGAATCTGAGCGTCCGGTTGCTGACACAAGCGGTTTTGCGACAGAGAACCGGCGCTGATGTTTATATCGCTGTGCCAAAGCCAAAAAATTTTAAAAGGCCAGATCGTGACTTGCTGCACCTGCTGCGCCGGTTAGAATTGGGGCTCTTATACGTTTCGCCAAAAACAGTGACGGTTGAGTGCGCCCTGCATCCGCAACCGTTTGACCGTGAGCAGAGCCTCCGGCGTAACCGAAAAAAACGCGCCCATCTGGCTCAAGAGCTTGACGCACGCAATTGCAGTGTTAATCGGGGCGGATCAACGGGAACAAAGCTGATGACCGCGTATCGCGAACAGGCTGTTTTTCTTTGTTGTATCCTCCATCGAAACGGCGAACTTCCGCCAAAGGAGCTGGCACATCTTGCGACGTTGGAATATAAGAAGGTCTACAGCATATTAGCAAAAAATTATTATGGCTGGTTTGAGCGCGCAGAGCAAGGAGTATACCGCTTGACTTCGGTAGGTGAGAGCGCGTTGGAACAGTATCGTGAGGTAGCGGCCTATTATTTTTCCAAGCTGGATGAAAAACAGGTGGAATAAAAAACGAATTTATTTAGGGGGGTAACCCATGCGGCTGTTTACAGCAATTGTTTTAAGCGATGCGGTAAAAGATGAGATATTTCAGCTTGTGTGCAATATGAAACAAATCGCTGTCCTTGGCAACTTTACCCGGCGGGAGAATCTGCATGTGACCCTTGTGTTTTTGGGAGAAGTCGCAGATCCGACGCCGGTGGAGCAGGTACTGGACGGATTGGAGGCGGACGCCTTTTCTCTTTCTTTTTCCGGACTTGGGCGCTTCCGGCGTGACGGTGGGGATATTTGCTGGCTTGGCGTAGAGCCAAGCAACGTATTACAGCAAATCCATAGTTACTTGCATTCCCGTTTACTGCCGAATGAAGCACAGCCGCACCGTTACCGGCCGCATATTACCCTGGGGCGGGAGGTTATCCTGTCACACGAAGTATCCAATCCAGGAAAAATTGCTATGCCTGTGACTAAGATCAGCTTAATGAAATCGGAACGAATCGGCGGAAGGCTTATATATACGGAAATCTATCAAAAAGGTTTGAGAGCATAACGCTCTCAAACCTTTTTTGAATACTTAAATCAATTCGTTATTATTTACGGCATCGTAAACTCCTGCGGCGTACCATAAACAATTTGCTCGTTGCTGTCTGCGTCCTCATATACGACATAGGGAACCAATGTATATGTTTTGCCCGATTCCAGACCGTTACCGAACGCGCGTACGCCAAACTTGCCATCCGATGTTTTGTTTTCATCCGCCACATCCATCTGGATTACGTTGCTACCGTCCCGCAGTTCCATCCCGAACCGGACAATGCGATAGCCGTATCCCTCCTGGACCGTGCTGAAATTAACCACACTTGGTTTTGATATCTCGCCGCCGTTGACGATAAATGGATCGCTTGATGCCAGTGGTGCGCCGGAATTTGTGATAGATGGAGCCGTCTGCCCCTTTTGCGCGAAGGTTACGGTAACCGTGGTGTCCTCTGTGATATTGTCCAGCGTGATAGATTCCGCCTTAGGTTGGGGTGCGCCGTTAACCGAAACCGAATCCACCTCATAGCCGCTGTCAGGCGCAAATGTAAATGTCTTGCTGCTGCCGTTGGGCACAGCGATACTGCTTATGGGATTCTCCCCGTCTTTGATTATGCCGCCTTCGCCGCTTACCGTAAGGGTAACCGGCACCATCTTATACTCGTAGATACTAAAATCATCATAGTAAGAACCTTTTTCGCCGGTTGCGTCATTGTAGTTCGGAAGTCCGCGAATTAGATACGCGACCGGCAGGCGTTCGTTACTTTCATAAATTTTCAAGCCGTCAATATAAATCTCACTGTGATTGATTGCAAACCTGTTCTGGTCTTGCGGATCGGTGTTGTATTGGATGCATACCACCTGGTGCCAGCCCTTAGACCGCTTTGCCTCAGCACGGTCGGATGTCCCGTCCAAAATGGTACCATTGAGCGTGTAGTAATCGCTTGTGTCGTTTCCGACACCGACAGTTCGGTTAAAGCTCAGATTGGCCGCAAGGGGATCGACATCATTGTTACCCGCCCCTTTGTATTCGCCGTTGTCTGAAAATGTGACCGTTGCCTTCGCGTTGGTTTTTTCGCCGGAATCATAGAACCATGCGGTATAGACATTGTTTTTGATATTCCGGTTGCGATAGATGTCGACTCCATAATAGGTCTTGTTGTCAGCGTTCTTGCTATTATGAACCTTGAGCGCGTATTGCCCGCTTCTGACAATATCCTCTGCCCGTTTCGTCGCGCCGGTCACCACTTTCCCGTCGGTGGTGGATTCAAAATCCAGGCGGCTCGCCTCAGTCCCTACTACCACCAGTATCCTTTTGGTAAGAACAGAGCTGTCAATATTGGTGAACGTTACCGTAAGCATGGCACAGCCCGCCCGCTTAGGCGTGATTTTGTTACCGCTGATGTCAATGACATTGGGGTCGCTGACCACGACCGATGCCCGGCTGTCTCCTGTCAGGTTGTACTCACCGTACTCTCCCCAGCCACTGATCAACAGGTCAGCCGCCGGATCATTCGGTTTAAAAACTGTTTTTGTGCTGGAAAAACCAATGCTGCTAAATACGACCGTGTCGGCGTCCGGCTTATACTCGATTAACCCAGTCGGCTCGGAAGTCAGGGTATTGCTGGTTTCATCCGCCGCTGATGTTGCAGTGACCGACACGCGGATGTATTTGTTTGCATCCTCTTCTTTTATGGTATAGGTGGATTTCGACGCACCGGGGATCGGATTCCAGCCGTCGGTTCCGTTATCCGAGATTTCCCACTGATAAACCGTCTTTGTCTTGTCCTCCGCGTCATAATTGGCGTCGAAGTAGCGGTAAGAGGTGGTCAGCGTAATACCTGTGGTTGCCTTGCCGGAAACCGTCAGCTCGCTGATGACCGGTGCAGAAGCCGCCGTCTTTTTTACATCATAGACGTAATAATCATCAAAATACATCGAACTATTGCTGCCCGAAACACTGCGCACCAGACGAATACCGGAAAAGCCGATGTTGGGGGCGTCCAGTCCGGACAAAAGCTGTCCATCTATATAGAATAAATATTCATCATCCCTGGTATAGTCTATGACGAACTGATGCCATCCCTTGCTACGTGGCAGCTTGTTCGGCCCAACTGAAAAGTTGTAGATGCTTTGATCCTTGCTGTGGGTATAATAATCGTTTTCCCGAGGACCGATGAACCCACGCAGAGTACCGTTTTGCAAACTCAGAAAAGCGTCGTTCTTGGTGGAGGGGTCTTCGTCATAAAACCAAAGCTCGGTAATCCCTCTTCTGGTTGATGGAACATCGCCGGAAATGATATCCACCGCTGTCCACGCACCGCCGTCTGTGGTGAGCTGATCCGTGTTATCCCCGGGTTTCAGATTTTTGAGGTGGATGGATTGAGCACCGCTTCGCTTAATATCACTTACAAATTCGTAAGAGTCCTTATAAGTATATTGTACAGGCTTGTTGAAGCTCTTGATATCTCCCACGTTTGCCGCCGTCTGGGTATCGAAAGTCTGGCTTGCCGCGATTTTACTATACACGATGACGGCGATGTTTTGTGACTTGCCGTTATAAGTGGCTGTAATGACCGACATTCCCTCGCTGTGAGGTGCCATTTTGCCCAATGCATCAACAGTCAACACCTCTTCGTTGCTGCTGACGAAAGTGACACCGGAGCTGATTTGCTCCCCCACCACAGCGTTGTTGCCCGTACCGGTTACCCCCTTTACAATAATCGATTTGCTTGTGTCGCCCAATGTCAGCCCCGTGGCCGTAGCGCTTAGGTCAATCGCGTCTACCTCGGCTGCGAAAGCCGTTATGGATAAGCAGCCGAACGCAAACAGGCAGACAAGCAACATAACCAATGCTTTTTTCATTGTAACATCTCCTTTTTATTGTTCTTACTATAACTATTGTAACCTACTGTATTTTACAAATCAATGGTATCAATAAACCATTTAACGGATTGTTTTTTGTATATAGTTTACAAGGCAACATTTTTTTACATTCCCGTGAATCATTTGCATGATTTGACAAAGAATAGCGGATATGATACAATAAAAAAACTTGTATATTAGAGTAATTATATTTTACAGAGGAGGTAAATCGATAATGGAAAAATTCTACATCACGACACCCATCTATTATCCGAGCGGCAAGCCGCATATCGGGCATTCCTATACCACAGTGGCGGCCGACGCCATGGCGAGGTATAAAAGGATGCGTGGGTATGACGTTTACTTCCTGACCGGTTCTGACGAGCATGGGCAGAAAATAGAGCGCAAAGCGGCGGAGGAAGGTGTCACGCCGCAGGCCTATGTCGATGAGATTGTTGCAGGTTTCCAAAAGGTGTGGAAGGCGCTTGATATTACAAACGATGATTTTATCCGAACCACCGAGCAGCGGCATCAGGTTGCCGTACAGAAGATCTTTAAAAAACTGTACGATCAGGGCGATATCTATAAAAGCAATTATGAGGGGTGGTACTGTACCCCTTGCGAATCCTTCTGGACCGAGCACCAGCTTGTTGACGGCAAATGTCCCGACTGTGGCCGCGAGGTGGAACTGACAAAGGAGGAGAGCTATTTCTTCCGTCTGTCCAAATACCAGGACAGGATTATTGAGCTGATAGAGAACAATCCGGATTTTATTCTGCCGCAGTCACGGCAGAACGAGATGCTCAATAACTTTTTGCGGCCGGGCCTGGAGGACTTGTGCGTATCACGTACCAGCTTCAAATGGGGTGTGCCGGTGCCGTTTGATGAAAAGCATGTCGTCTATGTCTGGCTGGATGCGCTGACCAACTATATCACCGCGTTAGGATACTTAAGCGATGACGATTCCAAGTTTCAAAAATACTGGCCGGCTGACGTGCATCTGGTTGGCAAGGAGATTGTACGGTTCCATACCATCATCTGGCCCGCGTTGTTGATGGCGCTCGACCTGCCGCTTCCCAAGCAGGTGTTTGGACATGGCTGGCTGTTGCTGGAGGGTGGTAAGATGTCCAAATCCCGCGGCAACGTGGTAGATCCGATCGTGCTTGTCGATAAATACGGCGTGGACGCGATCCGTTATTTTTTGTTGCGTGAGGTACCGTTCGGTTCCGACGGGGTGTTCACCAATGAGGCGCTGATCCAGAGGATCAATGCCGACCTTGCCAACGATCTTGGAAACTTGGTCAGCCGTACTGTGTCCATGATCCAGAAGTATTTTGACGGGACTCTGCCTGCCGAACGTGCGCCAGGGGAGTTTGACGACCAGCTTATCTCTTTGGCAAAGGAAACGCCGGAGGAAGTGGAAAAGCTGATCGAAAGCATGCAGTTTAATACCGCGCTTTCACAGATCTGGAAGCTGGTATCCCGTACCAACAAATATATCGATGAAACCATGCCCTGGGTACTCATTAAGGATGAAGCCAATCATCCAAGATTGGCCCAGGTAATGTATAACCTGGCCGAGAGCATACGGATGACTGCTGTGATGATCACGCCATTTATGCCGCGTACCGCACAGGAAATTTTCCGTCAGCTTGGCGTGAACGAGGATTCTCTAAAGACCTGGGATAGTTCCAAAGAGTGGGGAAAACCGAAAATCTACAGTGTGTGCAAAGGCAGCGCACTTTTCCCGAGGATCGATGTGGAAAAAGAGCTTGCAGAGCTGGAAAGGCTCAATCCCGTCAAGCAAAAGCCCGATACGCCGCAAATCACGATTGATGAATTTTCCAAGTTGGAGATCCGTACCGCGAAGGTGCTGATCTGCGAACGGGTGGAAGGCTCGGATAAGCTGTTGCTGTTCAAGCTTGCCTGCGGCAAAGAGGAGCGCCAGATCGTATCCGGCATTGCCAAGTATTATAAGCCGGAGGATTTGATGGGCAAAACCGTGGTGATTGCCGCCAATCTTAAGCCTGCCAAGATCAAAGGAATCCTGTCGGAGGGCATGATCCTGTCGGCCGAATGCGGCGATGATGTGACAGTGCTCACCACCAGCGAAGAGATCGCGGACGGTTCCAAGGTCAGATAAGGGGAAGAGACAGATGTTTTTCGACTCGCATGCACATTATGATGACGAACGTTTTGAAGAGGATAGAGATCTATTGCTTACTTCCATGCAGGAAAACGGGGTGGACTATATTATAGACATCGGCGCGGACCTGCCTACCTCACGTAAAGCATTGGAGATCGCGGAAACATACGGCTTTGTATTTGCGGCGGCAGGGGTGCATCCTCATGACGCCGACAGCCTGAGTGAAGCGGGCATGGCCGAATTGGAGGGGTTGCTCGGGCATCCACGTGTGGTTGCGCTTGGGGAAATTGGCCTCGACTACCATTATGACAATTCGCCGCGCGACCTGCAACAATACTGGTTCGAGCAGCAGGCCAGGCTGGCTGTCCGTTGCGGCCTTCCGGTCATCATACATGACAGGGAGGCACATGGCGACTGTATGGAGGTAATCCGCCGCGTAGAAGGACTGCGGGGCGTGATGCATTGCTACTCTGGCAGTGCAGAGATGGTTAAGGAACTGGTAAAGTTAGGTTTTTATATCTCATTTTCCGGTTCTGTTACGTTTAAAAATGCGAAGAACGTCGCTGAAGCGGCGAGAGAGGTGCCGGATGACCGGTTACTGATCGAAACCGACTGCCCGTATCTTGCACCGGTGCCCCATCGCGGAGAGCGCAATAGTTCGCTATTGTTGCATTACACAGCGGAACGGATCGCCGCCCTGCGCGGGACAACCGTGGAGGAGATCGCCCGGCTGTCGATGGAAAACACCTTCCGGCTGTTTTCAAAGGCGGCCGCGTTGGTAAATTAGAAATAAGGTGGATAGTATGAATCATCAAATATTATATGTATTGGGCAACAGTCTGTATGTTAATGTAACGAACGCCTGTGATAATAATTGTGTGTTTTGCATTCGGGAAACTGACGGCGGCGTAGGTGACGGGATAGACCTTTGGATGAAGGAGGAACCTACGGCGGAGGAGATCATCGGGGAGCTTCGAATCAAGCTGGAGCACAGCTATGACGAGGTGGTATTCTGTGGCTATGGCGAGCCTCTGATCCGTCTGAATGTGGTCTTAGCGGTCTGCGAATTCCTCAAAACGGAGTATCCCGATATACCGATCCGCATTAACACCAACGGCCACGCAAGCGTAATCCATAAAATAAACGTGCCGCCCCTGTTAAAGGGGATACATTTGAGCATTAGCCTCAACGCGCCGGATGCGCAGAAATATAATGATATTTCTCAGCCTTCCCTGCCGGACGCCTTTGAAGCTGTACTTTCCTTTGCGAAGGAAAGCCTGCAGTATGCCGCGAGTGTAACCCTGACCGTGGTAGACGTTATTCCGTCGGAGGATATCGCCGAATGCCGGCACATTGCTGAAAAACTTGGCACGGAATTTCGGGTGCGGGAGTTTTCAGCGTAAGCGGGCAGTCACACAACCTTCTGAATCAGCATATGATTATAGTGATGTAGGTTTTATAACCAAATGTTGAAGGAGGAGAGTTATGTCAGAAATTGATAACTGCAAGAGAGAATGCAACCGGGAGTGCAATAGGGATAACATGGGAGAGGGAATGGTTCCCTTTGTTGTGTATGGCTATCCGATGAGGATGCCCGGTGTATGCCCAATGCCGTTGGGCGGAATGGGCATGGGGATGAATATGATGGATGACCGTTGCCAGCCGTATGGCTGCATGCCGCAGTGCTTCCCGCAGATGAACGTGATGAATCCAATGTTTTCGACCCCTTATACCAAGCCTAATTGTTCTGCTGTCGATCTCGACGAATAGTGTAAAAGTGTCCCGTCCGGTAATTGACTCCGGACGGGATATTTTTGCGTTATTTCGACAACTATTGTCCTGTGTTGGCATAGTATGGAACTGTAGGAGTTGATAGATATGCCATTTTTTCCTATTTTTCCAGGATTCCCATTTTGGCCTATTCCGCCGCGGCCACCGTTCAGGCCTGGGCGTCCTCCGAACAGACCGGGACGGCCAAATCGACCGCCGGGCAGACCCCACAGACCATCCCGGCCAGGCAGGCCATGGTACCGTTAATAAGCATCTATAAAATAACCGCCCTAACAGGCGGTTATTTTTATTGTGGTGGTTTGGGTGTGTAATCGCCTGTTTTTGCGTCTGTATTTTATAAAAATAAATTTTAGACTGCAAAAAACCAAAGGAATGCTATTGCAATGAAGAGGCCGGTTCGGTATAATGGAGAAAACGATTTGATGAGTGACGATAGTATAAATAAAACAAAACGGAGGGAGCAGTATGAGAGCAGGATTTTTGAAGGTGCCCTATCAATTTGAGGTGCGGAATGTGGCGTTGCGTGAGATCGGTGAGAATGAGGTTTTGGTCAATGTCAAGGCGTGCAGTGTGTGCGGGCACGACTTGATACTCGCGAGCTATGCTTCGCCGGAGTGGAGACAGTTCGGGCACGAGGTCGCGGGCGTGGTAGAGCAATGCGGCCGTCTGGTCAAAAACGTGAAACCGGGTGACAAGATAGTACTCGAAAGCGGTACTTTTGACCGGTTTGCCGACGTCAGCCGCAACGGCCGGGTGGATTTGGACAATAAGGGGCCAAATTTTTGGGAACGGGAAGGGGAAACGATGGGGTTTGCCGAAAAGATCATCGTGCCCATGGAAACCTGCGTAAAGTTTGACGGGATTTCATTTGAGGCGGCCAGTGTCGTGGAACCGATGGGAGTCGCCCTCGACCTGGTAAAAACGGCGGACATTAAACTGGGTAACACCGCTCTGGTTATGGGTCTCGGTCCGATCGGCCTGATGGCGGCGAAGATGGCAAAAGCAAACGGTGCGATCCGTGTCTATGCCACCGAACTGCCCGAATGCAAGGCAAGGATTGAAATGGCAAAACGCTGGGGTGTCGACGAGGTGTTCACCCCTGGCGAGGTTCCAGTGAAGGTGGATCGCGTACTCATTACCGCGCCGCCTAAGGTGATACCGTCGGCGTTTGACCTTTGTAATATCGGTGCGATCGTTGCATTTTTGGGGATCGCTTATGGGGATGCCGGTATGGTTACCTTTGACAGCAATGTGGTACATGTGAAAAAGCTGCAACTGCGAGGTTCCAATGCCTCCCCGGCGCTCTATTTTCCTGAATGTATCTCGCTCATACAGGCGGGAGTTGTAAATACGGGTGAATTGATCACGCACCGTTTCTCTCTGGATGAAATGGCGGAGGCAATACCCGCATATGTGAAAGACAAAGAAAATGGAATTAAGGCGGTGATGATCAATGGTTAGGTTCGGAATTATTGGGTGCGGAAATATTGCAAGGTTCCACTTTAGCGGCATTGAAAAGGCGGACGCGCAGGTTACTTTTATCGCTGACCTGTGCGAGGAGACAGCAAAGCCCTGGCTGGAGAAGACCGGTGCAAGGTTTACCAAGGATTACAAAGAGGTGATCGCCTCTGACGAGGTAGATGTGGTGAGCGTTTTGGTCAGTGGAAGTCTCCATAAGGAAATCTGTCTGGCAGCGCTGGCGGCCGGTAAGGATGTGGTATGCGAAAAAACAATGACCAATACCCCTGATGAGGCGAAGGCGGTTGCAAAGGCGGTTGCGGCGGGCAACAACCTGTTCTTTACCACTTATATGAAACGCTTTTTCCCGGCGGTAAAAAAGGGGAAAGAATTGATGTCTTCTCTGGGCCGGGTGATTTCAGCCCATGTGCGCAGCTACCAGGCGTGGGGTGATTTCTATACCACCGGTTCCCTGCAATGGGCGGGGGATGTGACCAAGAAATATGGTGGTGCGGTTTTAAAGTGTGCGGGTTCGCACATGCTGGACACGATGATGTATTTTCTGGGACGGCCGGAGTATGTCTATTCCTACATGGACTACCTGCCGGGCACCGATTTTGACCGTAAGGCGACCGCACTTTTTGAGTTCAAAGACGGTGTAACCGCCTCTTTTGAAGCGATGACGCATCCGCTTTCACGGATCGGGTATGAACGCAATTCCTGGGACGAAAAGATTGAGATCAACGGGGTGAACGGACGGATTGAAATCTACACCGTCATGTGGGACCATCCGGAAAACAACGGCGCCCTGTTGGTTTATTATGATAACGAAACACAGACCTCCACGGAGTACCGCTTTGCCGCGATGAATCCGTTTGACGACGAGGTGGCGGCCATCGTCCGCGCGGTGAAGGAGCGCAAACAGATCCATCCGGACGTGATTGATGGTTTCTGCGTTGATACAGTGATCGGCGCGATGAAGGAAAGCAGCGAGAAAAAGGCTGCGGTCAGACTGAATTGGAGAGGATTATAAGAGAGGTGATCTGCCTGTGAAAAAGGTTTATTTACTGTGTAACGCGCATCTGGATCCTGTGTGGCTCTGGCAGCGCAAGGAGGGGATGGCGGAGGCGCTTTCCACCTTCCGCGTGGCGGCGGATTTTTGTGAAAAGTACGATGGTTTTGTGTTCAACCACAACGAGTCCGTTTTATATGAGTGGGTCGAGGAGCACGAGCCCGCCTTATTTGAACGGATCAAAAAATTGGTGCAGTCAGGCAAATGGGTGATCGTAGGCGGTTGGTATCTCCAGCCCGACTGCAACATGCCCAGTGGTGAGTCGTTCGTCCGTCAGATACGGGTGGGCAATGCCTACTTCAAAGAAAAGTTCGGTGTGAAGCCGACCTTAGGCTTCAACGTCGATCCATTCGGACACACACGCGGGCTGGTGCAAATCCTGAAGAAGACCGGTTATGACGCTTACCTGTTCATGCGTCCGGGTGAAATGGAATCGGGTAACTTCCTCTGGGAAGGATTTGACGGAAGCCAGGTGATTGGGCACAAGATTTTTGGCGGATACAATACCCTAAAGGGCGAGACCGTCAAAAAGCTGGAGGGGTATCTGGAACAGTGCGCCGGCGAAAAGACCGGTTTGATTCTATGGGGGATCGGCGATCACGGCGGCGGCGCATCCGAAGAGGATCTAAAGGCGCTTGCTGCATTTCGCAAAGAACATCCCGAAGTTGAGGTCATAGACGGGGGATATCAGGAATATTTCAGGCAGATCGACAAGGATAGCCTGCGGCTCGTAGATACCTCGCTGGTACATACCATGGTCGGCTGCTACAGCTCGATGTGCAGAATCAAGCAGAAACATCGTGAGTTGGAAAACGCTTTGGCGGTTTGTGAGAGAATGCTGGCGCATTCTGGTATTTCGTATGACCGCCGGGAACTGGAACAGGCAGAAAAGGCGCTGCTGTTTTGTGAATTCCACGACATCCTGCCGGGAACCATGATCCAACCGTCGGAGGAGGACTCGCTGCGCCAGATGGGATATGCGGGTGAAATCATCGACCGGCTGACCCAGAAAGCCTTCTTTGCCCTGTGTGGCGGTCAGCGGTGCGGGAAGCGGGGCGAGATTCCCATTTTGGTATATAATCCCCACCCCTATGAGGTGGAGACCGATATTGAAGCGGAATTCCAGTTGGAGAACCAGAATTGGAATGATGGGGAATATACGGTTGCCAGGGTATATTCGGATAAAGACGGATTCCTCCCGTCGCAGAACGAAAAGGAGGACTGCAACCTCAATCTGGACTGGCGCAAACGGGTCGTATTCCACGCTAAGCTAGCACCTATGGCGATGAATCGCTTCGACTGCCAGCTGGAAACCTTGCAGGATTACCGTTTTGTGGCCCCGTATACACAGGATGAGACGGGAATTCTGTTTGAGTCGGAAGAGATAAAGGTGCATGTTGACAAGCGAACGGGTTTGATAGATTCCTACCAGATGGACGGGGTAGAACGCCTGTCCGCCCCAAGCGGCCGGCTGGAGGTATACCGCGACAACGAGGATCCCTGGGGGATGCGGGTGGACAGCTTTGCCGACAAGGCCGGGGAGTTTCATCTGCTTTGTCAAAAAGAAGCGCAGGAATTTGCCGGATGCTCCAACATAGAGGTGACCGAAAACGGCGCGGTGCGGATGAAAGTACAGGCTATATTTGGTTATGGCAGATCCTATGCGGTTGTGGTTTACACCTTCTCACGATTTTTAAGCTGCTTTGATGTGGACATTACCCTCTTTTCAAATGACCGCAATGTGGCGGTCAAGTATGCCTTTACTCCTTTGCTGGAGAAAGCGGCGTTCATCGGCCAAACAGCATTTGGCACACAGGTGCTGGAGACGGGCGACAAGGAGATCACCTTTCAGAAATGGTGTGCGCTTAACGGTCAAAACGGCGCGTTTGCGATGATGAACAAGGGAATCTACGCTGGATCGTCCGACGGTAACAGCATTCGGGTTACGCTGCTTCGGACGCCGGGGTATTCGGTGCATCCGATTAAGGAACGCCCCCTTGTGCGCGACGACCGTTTTCTGCCGCATATCGATATGGGAATGCGGAAGTTTTCCCTGCGGATGGTACCCTCGCTGGATAAGATTGATCAAATGGCGCAGGAATATAATGAGGAAGCGCCTGCTTTATCCTTCTTTCCTTCGGGAGAGGGAGAACGCCCTGCGCAGATGTTACAGGTTAGCAATCCAAATGTGATCCTGTCCGCGCTGTACAGTGTCGAGCCGGGGAAATATTTGATCCGTTTGTACCATGCGCGGGATTGTGAGGGTGAGGCAGAAATAGCCTTTATGGGAATCAGACACAGGCTGACATTTGGGAAATTTGAGGTGAAAACCCTGCTGGCTGATCAGAAGACGGTCACACAATGCGATATGCTGGGAACCCCTTTAGGAGTGTGATGAGATATGTTAGTAGAAGAGGCGAAGGCCAAGGCCCTGGCTTTTTATGAAAAAGCGAAAATTGTTTTGACGGACGAGGAAAAACAACGAATTGAAGTGGCGGATTTTGGATTGAACGATTTGGAAAATACAGGATTGCAGCTTTTGACCTACATCAACACCGACCGTTACTGCGCAAAGGAAATGGTGTTGTTCCCCAAACAAACCTGCCCGGAGCACCGCCATCCGCAAACCGGCGAAAGCCCGGGCAAGCAGGAAACCTTTCGCTGCCGCTGGGGCAGGGTTTACCTCTATGTGGAAGGGGAAGCAAAGAACCATCCTGCCGCGCAGCCGCCCCAAGGAAAGTATACGGTGTTTCTTGAAATTTGCTTACATCCCGGGGAGCAGTATACCATCCCGCCAAATACCAAGCACTGGTTTCAGGCTGGGGAGGATGGCGCGGTAATTTCTGAATTTTCCACCACCAGCCACGACGACACCGATATTTTTACGGATGAAAGGATCGTGCGGTAATATTGTAATTTATTTCCCAATGTGATATACTGGACAAAACAGGATATTACGGAAGGGAATGATTCACTCTGAGAGCTCAAAATCAAGCACAAACCAAGTTGAAAAACCGGAACCTCATCATCAAGCTGTTGCTTGTGGAGGGTCCGGTTTCGCGCATCCGCCTTTCCAGGCTTACCGGCCTTACCAAGATGGCGGTTACCAATATCATCAACGAACTGCTTGAGGAAGGGATCGTTCAGGAAGCCGGTGTACAGATGGATACAATGTTGGGCCGCAGGCCGGTCAATCTGGATATTGTGCCGGGATGCAAACTGTATCTGGGGCTTTATATATCAAGAAATTATCTCTATGCTGTGGTGGGCGATCTCAAGGGAACAATTGTTTTAGAGGGCAGGACTGCCCTTTTGGATGAAACAAACGAAACCTTATTGGAAAAAGCATTTCAGCTTTGCGACAAAATGCTGAAGAAAAAATCGGAGATTCAAAGTATCGGAATCTCCTGTATCGGCCCGCTGGACGCGGCGGGGGGTGTTATTTTAAACCCGCCGAATTTTTATCATGTAGCAGATCTACCGATAGTGAAAAGGTTGGGAGAACGTTATTGTTTGCCGGTTTATCTGGAGAAGGATATGAATACCTCAGTGTTGGCGGAGAAGTATTTTGGGAAGGCGAAAGACATTGCAGATTTTATTTATATCGGTGTGACCAACGGAATCGGCGCCGGAATGATGTTTAATAATAAACTGTATACCGGAGAACGGGGATTTGGCGGAGAGTTTGGACATATCTGCGTGGATCCTGGCGGGAAACGCTGCTCCTGCGGCAACCGTGGCTGTCTGGAAATGTATGCGTCGGTGCCGCGGGAGGGGGAGATGGATGTGGAAGCTGCCTGCCGTTATCTGGCAGTCGGAGTGACCACCCTGATTAACCTGTTCGATCCCAAACGTATCTATATCGGGCATGATATCGCCCGGTTGAGGAATAAACCGGTTCGGTTGCTGAAGGAGTATATTTCACAAAATTATATCAGCCGCAATTTTAAAGATATTCCGATTGAGCTTTCTGCGTTTGGCGACAAGTCTCCCATCCACGGCGCGCTTGCGCTTTGTGTGGCGAATTATTTGGGGATATAAACAATACTATGCGTGTGAAAGAACCGGGAACCGTTCATTCTGCCATTCTACGCGGGGAAGAATAAACAGGGCTTCGTCGTCACCCATGATTTCTTTTATCTCATAAGCCGCATTATTAACTGGGGTAAAGCCGAATACAACCTGCATTTCATCCTTCGTCAGCAGGGCGCCCACGACCTGATCAAACAAAAAGGGACGCCGGCTGAACAAATCGGCCAGAAAAAGGGTGTCCCCCTGATACTCAGCCACAGCCAGCACGGATTCGCCGATCAGATATAGGTTATCCCGGTATTCTGAACACAGATAAAACAGCAAAAGCGGCTGCCCGTCAAGCATATTGATACTGGATACCGGAAGCGGATCGTTTGTCAGATGGAGCAATAACTCTTTATCGTCCGGCCGACTCAGGTCAAGCTTGCGTACAGAGAGGGGAGAAGGCAGACGGACAAAGCGTTTGCTATGTGTGAACTCCGATACCCGCTGAAAACCGAACAGGGGATAGAAATCAAGCACGGTGCGGTTGGCAAACAGATAGATAAAATCGCACTGCTTGGAATACTCCTGCAACACTTTCTCAATCAGGCGGCGGCTGAGCCCCTGCCTACGGTATGTCGGATCGGTCATAACGGTGCCAAGCTGAATCGCTTTTTTTGGCATACCGTGGTACAAAAAATTCATATGATTTACCGACACATTCGCAACGACTTGGTCATCCTCAGCAATGGAACAGGGGACATAGCTGCCTGTCCAGTTCCCCTGCTCATACCAGGTTTTCAAATTGATGCCGAAGGTTTCGCGCGCCAGCTTAAAAAAACTTTCCCGCAGGGCGGGGTGTTTTTGATAATCTGTGACAAAATGCAGCATGTTTTCCCCTCCTTTTTAAGAATCAGTATATCACGGTGCGGAACAATATGCAACTTTACCATTGTTTTTTGACCAAATATGTGGTATGATATAAGCTACTCTTTTTATCAGGAAAAGCCTTTGCTGATTCTTGAATTTGATGAAAAAGGGTTGCTTGTTTTTATATGATTTTGTGGTATGTGAAAGGATATTTTACATATACATGAATAGGATAGCATTTTGAAAGGACGGAAAGAAATGAAGACGGTGTGCGTTTTGTTCGGCGGAATGTCAGGCGAGTATGAAATCTCATGCCTGTCCGCCAGTTACGTTGTGGAAAACCTGGATCAGGATAAATATACAGTTATAAAGGTTGGGATTACTCGTGAGGGTGCCTGGAGACTGTTCTCCGGAAGCACCCAACAGATGCGCGACGACAGTTGGACTGATGGCGACTGCTTACCCTGTATCCTTTCTCCGGATCATGAAGACCACGGGCTGCTGGTGCGGGAGAGGGATGGGTTACGTAAGATAGCGGTGGACGTTATTTTTCCGGTGCTGCATGGTACATATGGTGAGGATGGTTCGGCCCAGGGGCTGTTTGCCCTGTCGGGTATCCCTTTCGTCGGCAGCGGTGTTGCGGCTTCGGCATTGGGGATGGATAAGGCGTTTTCGAATATGATATTCGACAATCTTAAAATCCCCCAGGCAGCCTGGCTGGCGTTTGACGACGTTACAAAAGAGGTGGATCCCGCCAAACGGGTGGAGGAAGAGTTCTCTTATCCCTGTTTTGTAAAGCCGGCTAATACCGGTTCGTCCGTCGGCGTTTTCAAGGCGCACAATCGACAAGAGCTGCAGGCGGCGCTTAGCGAGGCGGCTAAGGTCGATAAAAAGGTATTGGTTGAAGAATTTGTGGATGGCAGAGAATTGGAATGTGCTGTGCTGGGAAACGCCGATCCGGAGGTTTCAAGCGTGGGGGAAGTCCTGCCAGCCGGTGAATTTTATGATTATACGTCCAAATATCATGATGAAGCTTCACGTACCGTAATACCGGCGGACATCCCGCAGAAAGCGTCGGACACGATACGGGAGTATGCGAAAATGGCGTATTGTGCTCTGGGATGCCGGGGCCTGTCCCGCGCTGATTTCTTTTTAGGCCGGGATGGAACGGTGTACATCAACGAGCTTAATACTCTGCCTGGATTTACTACGATCAGCATGTATGGAAAGCTCTGGGAGTACGAAGGTGTCTCTTATTCCGAACTGTTAGACCGGCTGATCGCCTTGGCGGAAGAGGAGTAAGCCATGGATAACAGGTGTATCGGCGTATTCGATTCCGGGTTGGGGGGACTCACAGCCGTCCGTGAACTGGTTCATGAGCTTCCGCAGGAAAACATTGTTTATTTTGGGGATACCGGACGTGTACCCTATGGTACGCGTTCTGCCGAAACGATCATAAAATATGTCAGGCAGGACATTAACTTTTTGCGGCAATTTGATGTCAAGCTGGTGCTTGCGGCTTGTGGTACGGCAAGTTCTGCTGCGCTTCCGGCAATACAGGGTGAGTATGATCTGCCGATCTTTGGCGTTGTAGAGCCCGCCGTCGCCGAGGCGGTTCGGGTATGCCATACTGGTAAAATTGGCATCATAGGTACTGGAGGTACGATCAATAGCGGTGCCTACCAGACAGAGGTTGCCCGTATCAATCGAGATTTAAAGACCGTGGCGGTGGCCTGTCCGATGTTTGTACCCTTGGTAGAAAATGGCTATACCGACTGCGAGGTCGCCCGGCTGATCGCGGAAGAATATTTGGAGCCGATCAAACGGTTTGGGGCAGACACGGTAATTTTAGGATGTACGCATTATCCCTTGTTAAAAGGTGTGATTTCTAGTATAATGGGAAGTGGGGTATCGTTAATCGATACCGGCGCGCAGGCGGCGCGGCAGGTAGCCAGTTTTTTGAGGCAAAACGGCCTTACGGGAAACGGAGGCGGAAGCGTCCGTTATTTTGTCAGCGACAGCGTGGATCACTTTGCGTCCCTAGGCGGCATGTTTTTGGAGACGACAATCCATTCACGGGTTGAAAAGATTAACATTGAAGATTACTAAAGAGATGATCCGC